>NZ_MVFZ01000006.1:0-254636 GCF_002042945.1 Citrobacter sp. A316 | reverse complement strand
TAGGATCTTTTCCAACAGGAGAGATCCATTGGTTAAGTAGATCACTGTCTTAAGGGCGCAATTAAAAAAACGCCCGTATCAGCAAACCAGTACAAGGTGCTCAGGCGCTGAGAAACAAAAAGGGTTCTTCCTGGAAGAGTGATTTTTCAGGGGAGCTGAATCAGAAGGGAGGCTGGCAGCCTTTGGGGAGGCCACCAGCCATGTGAGGGGGAATCCATGAAAACCACATCACAGAATTATTATCTCATCACCACGGGGGCCGCACAATGCAGCTGATGATCACACCGAATTTTGCACAGGAACGAGCACTTAACCAGCTGCGCCGTAACTGGAAGGATACAGAAACCTTCATGGTGTACTCGCCGACGGGCAGCGGTAAAACAGGACTGGCCGCCTTCATCGTTGCCGGGTTCGTCAGTCGTGGTATGCGAGTAATGTTTTGCGCGCCTTACCAGATCCTCATTACCCAAACTGCAAACCGTTTTGTGGAGTATGGGTTGCCGAGTGATGAAATCGGCTATGTCTGGGCGGATCACCCAAACTACGATCCTTCCCTCAAAATACAAATTGCCAGCGCTGATACGCTTATTCGTCGCGTGTTCCCTGACAATATCGATCTGCTGATTATCGACGAAGCGCACCTGCGAAAAAAACGCATCCTGCAGGATATCGAACGCCTGCGCGAAAAAGGCGTGAAAGTGATCGGCCTGTCGGGGACACCGTTTTCTCCGTTCCTGGGCAAATACTATGACCGACTGATTAAGCCAACCACCATCGGCGAGCTGATTCAGCGCGGCGACCTGAGTAAATACGAATTTTACGCGCCCACAAAGCCGGATCTGAAAGGGGTTAAAACCTCTCCGTCCCTGCAGTACGGTACCGACTACAACGAGGCGCAACTGGCGGAGATCATGTGCGGTTCAACGCTGGTGGGCGATATCGTCCAAAACTGGCTGGAGAATGGCCGTGACCTGCCGACAATCGCGTTCTGCGTCAACGTAGACCACGCTAATTTTCTGACTATTCAGTTTAACCAGGCAGGCGTAAATGCAGAGGTTATGACTGCAGATACGCCTGCGGATGAACGCCAAACCATCATTCACCGCTTCGAAACTGGCGCCACAAAAATCATCGTCAGTATAGGGGTGCTAGTTGCCGGGTTCGACAGCGATGTTCGCTGCATTATCTACGCCAGGCCAACTAAGAGCGAAATTCGCTGGCTGCAGGCGCTAGGGCGTGGCTTGCGCACCGCACCGGGTAAAGAGTCCTGCCTCATCTTCGATCACAGCGGTACCGTGCACCGCCTGGGCTATCCGGACTCTATCGAATACGACGATCTTCCGGGTAAATCAGACGGGATGGAGGAGGGTGCGCGCCGCGCAGCTGAGGAACGAGCAGAGAAGCTGCCTCACGAATGCTCACAATGCCACTTCATGAAGCCTGCTGGCGTCTATGTCTGCCCTAAATGTGGCCACAAGCCGCTGTCCGGTGAGGACATTGATACCGACACCGAGCGCAAACTCAGAAAACTGCGTAGCGAGCCGCGCCAGCCAACGAAGGCAGAAAAACAGGACTGGTGGAGTCAGATCAAATTCTATCAGCGCCAGCGCGTATCGCTGGGGAAAAAGCCTGTCAGCGATGCCTGGTGTTCTCACACCTTCCGCGAACGGTTTGGCGAATGGCCTAACGGCCTGAGCGATTACCCGATGGAAATCACACCAACAGTCTCGAACTTCATTATGCACAAGCGGATCGCCTTTGCTAAGCAACGTGAAAAAGAGCAGCGCCTGCAAAAGCAGGCAGAAGAGCAGCCGAACGCGGCAAGAGTTCAGCAGGCGCTTAACCACGTCAGTGAGATCAGACAGCAGTTAGGAAAACGAGCATGAAAACGGTAGAAGCAGCAAAAGGCCAGTGGGCTATGATTTTTGAGCATTACGGACTGCCGCCAATCACCGGTAAAAACCACTTTAAAGGGAAATGCCCGCTGTGTGATTCGGTTGGCAAATTTCGCATCGATGACCGCGACGGCGCAGGAACATGGATCTGCACCTGCGGCTGCGGTACGGGAATGGACTTGGTTACCAAAACCCAGGGGAAACCATTCAACGAGGTTTGCCGCGAAATCGATGCTCTGATCGGCAATACGTTCAGACGTGACAAAGTTCCCGAGGCTAGCGACGCTTCCAAACTTCGGAGAAAGGTGCTCAATAATTTCTCAAAAATGTCACCTCTGCGCGGTACATGCGCCGCTGAATACCTTAACTCACGCGGTATTTATCAACTTCCGGCTGAGGCCGTGCGGCTTAACCCCAAGCAACGGCATAACGGACGGGTGTACCAGTCTATTTATTCACTGGCAACAGACGATAAAGGGGAGCTGTGTTACCTCCATCAGACATTATTGGATGGCGCAAAAAAGGCTGACATCGGGGCCAGCGCCAAGCGGCAGAAATCGCTGCAGGAAGATAACTATCTTGATCACGCTCGTTCGGTTGCTGTCCGTATGTTCCCGGTCGCCAGCACACTTGGCATTGCTGAAGGGATCGAAACTGCGTTGTCTGCTTACCAGATTTACAAAGTGAATACCTGGGCGACCATGACCGCCAATTTTATGAAGAAATTCCGGGTCCCGGCAGGCGTTAAGCATCTGATTATTTTTGCTGACCGTGACGAGAACAGCGCTACGGGTTTGGCTGCTGCCTACGAATGCGCTCACGCAAATCTGGTGGCTAAAAATGACCTGCAGCGCGTGAGCGTGTACTGGCCGGATCACGATGATTTCAACAATATGCTCATGAATGGCGATCAGGTTCGTGAGCTGGTTTTCTATAAAAAACAGCAGGTGGCCGCATGAAACTGGAAGCATCACTCAAATATTTTAGCCCTCAGGGAATGCACATCACCGACGACGTGAAAGGAACATCTCCGGACCGCCTTACAGGAACAGATGTAATGGCGGCGATTGGTACCACCAGCAGCCGTGCGCGCTTCGGTCTGGCTGCTTTCTTCGGAAAGGCCGGTATCAGCAAAGCGGATGAACAGCTCGCAGTTCAGGCACTGGCGCGATATGCGATGGACGCCGCACCAAAGAATGTTCGCAAAGCAGCTGGTGGACAGTTCGGATGGTGCATGCAAATATTGGCACAATTTGCCTTTGCTGAATATTCCCGTTCGGCGGCGACCAGTGTGATATGTCACTGTTGCCGCGGTAGCGGAAGAACAACCCGCGAACAGGTCACTCGTAAGGTTTCGTACCCGTGGGGTAAAGCGCCGTACTGGGCCAGCCGATCCCGCGCTGTTCGTCCCTCAGACTGGGAGAAATGGACAGAGGTAACGGAGATTGTGCCAGCGGTCTGCGATGCCTGTGAAGGGAAGGGGGCGATAAGTGCCAGGTGTCGTTGCGGAGGTAAAGGTGAGGTACTCGACCGCATCGCAACAAAAGAACGTGGTGTGCCGGTGTTTAAAACCTGCGAACGCTGCAGCGGAAATGGATTCCCTGCGGTACCGTCTACGGCTGCTCACAAAGCGATTCTCAGACGTCTGCCGGATCTGCATGTAAGAACATGGACCCGTAACTGGAAACCGTTCATGGAATCGCTGGTGGACATCTGCCACAGGCAAGAGCATAAAGCTGATTCAACTTTTCAGGATATAACCAGTTTGTGTGACAATGTGTGTGATATCTAGCATTTTCGCGACGCAGGACTTGATTTTGTCCGAAGTTGTCGTGTATGCTTCTAATCATGTGAAGTTGTATCTGAAGCATTTTAGTCACGGAAGCCCTGCCAGAGGTGGTGGCGCTTCTGTTTTCTGAAAATTCGAAAGCCGTCTGAATTCCTGTATTGCAAAGATTCATTTTAACCAGAGGTAACGAAGACGGGCGTGGTGTTTTATTGGGTACCAACTTCCTGTTCTGGTGGGTGACAAAAACAGGAAGGAACAGAGCGTAGTTTTACGTTATCTACAGCAAAAATCTGTACGGCGTAATTTTCTTGAATCACCCGGTTTTTCGACACAAGAATTTACCTTTAACAACTCCATCAAAGAAACGACTTTTAGATTGTACTGTTAGAAAAGAGTTATAGACGCTTTCTGGAACACCGACATATTGGAAAGTTGAAGAATTTACAAACCCTATCTCCAGAATTTTTTCCAATGGATAGTAACCAATAAATTTAATTTTTGATGATGTCATTTCTTGTCGTTGCATTTTGTCTCCTTCGAAACTCTTAATTTCCTTACTCTGATAATACACAGTTATGAAACGAAAGGGGCATAGTATTTGTAAATACTGCCATTGTATTTGAGTTAACTGGTCAGGTGATATGATTCTCTTTGTTGCGACTAATTCACCAGGACAAGAAAAAACAGAGTAAAAAAACTTTTCTGGAATTTAACTATGATAACTTAAGTTTATTTATAGGTACATGATAAGATTGAAGTATTCGTTTTGTTGCCTATACAGATAATGACTATCGGGTTACTGTCGCGGACCAAAAATACTGATTCTGTTGCCATAGTAACCATTTCTCAGATTTAGCGAACATTTTTTAATGAAAAATATCTTGCTATTGTTTGTGACTTGTGTGATTAATGAGTGGTTGGTTTGGTACACAGACCCATTAAAGCGGTTTAGTAAAGCAGTTCTCATCTCAAGCGTTATCACTGATAATCCTTCCTTTTGAGCCTTCTTATCGTTACTAATTAGATTGTGTGCGAAAACCTTTTCGCCGTAAGGCTACATAGAATTTAAGGAATTATCAGTGTCTAATAAAATGACTGGTTTAGTAAAATGGTTTAATGAGTCTAAAGGTTTTGGCTTTATTACTCCTGATAATGGTAGCAAAGATGTGTTTGTTCACTTCTCTGCCATTCAAAGTGGTGGTTTTAAAACGCTGAATGAAGGTCAAAAAGTTGAGTTCAGTATTACTGCAGGTGCAAAAGGGCCTTCAGCCGAAAACGTTGTTGCTGCCTGATTTTTTCTGAACTTAAACTAATATGCGATAACGAAGACGGTTTAGACCTGAGTAGACATATTGACAGAAGTAATGGAAGTATTGTTGGATCAGTAGAGTTAAAATGTTACTGATCCGGCATTAAAGGTAACGGTAAGCATATTTCATCTCAATCTCGAATGAGAAAGTATGCTGACCATTGTCGTTGAGTGTAGGTTCACTGCACGAAAAGTATAACGGTAGAGACTGACTGCTTGCTTTACACGATAAAGTACGCAAGGGGATGGTTTTCCCAGATATCACCATAATTACTATTCATTTAATAGGAAAATACTAAACCCGTAGCCAGCGGGTTTTTTATTATCTGTAGCTTAATTAATCTTAAAATACAGATGAAGTGATTCTGTGCGAGAAACAGTATCTCAAACAGATTCAGGCTGCTTCTTTTTGATTCGTCTGGAATACTTTATTGCAATGAGGACAGATTAAAAGGGAACCTTTTTGTACTCTTGAAAAACTGTGTTCAGATTGCTGGGTACAGTTTGGGCAGGTGCATTTGACAAGATAGTTACGGCGTGATTTAGAATCTTTACGTTCTGACATAGGCTTTTCCTTGATGGATGGACTTCAACTTTACCTTAATTTGCCCAGAAAATCTTATTTTTATGAAAAGATGTGGGCTGATAAAAAATATCGGTGACTGAATTGATATAGCCATTAGTAAGATAACGAGTATAGATTGATTGTGATGAGGCACCGAGAAGACAGTGTTTGCGGGAATAGCACTAAGAAAACAGTTTCGCAAAGAACCTGCTGATGAGAACTCTCCTCTCAGGAACAATGTTGTTTTTGAACTGGTTATTTGAACGGATTTTTTACTCTCCCCTCCTGTTCGTCCCAGCCGACTTTGTTTTGCATGAAAGGTAAGCAGGTCGGATTTTGTGCAAACGACATAAATTTATGTTCAAAAAGAGAACCAGATAACAACTCCTGCCAAGGTGATCACTATAGCGGTGAGGCAAACGTTTTTAAATCTCTCTCTTTTAACTGCCTTCACAAACGGGTTTACGGTTTGGCAATGTGGGCACATCAGGGCATGTAAGGTAATCAATTTCCCGCAAAAGGGGCAGGGTTTAGTAATCATTGGTACAAAGTGAATTAAAGGTATATATCCAGATTTTACCACACTTATCGAGTTGTTTTAATGAACACTCTGATATTTCAGACATTTTCACTAGTTGCAGACTTACGCGAAACATCCGCTACGTGCTTTGTTGATAAATCCAGCCCGTGAAGCCTGATCCTTTCATCACACACAACGCCATCTGAAGAAATCGGAGGTAGGGCTATGACCAGAATGAGCACCATGGACAGCAAACATTGAGTTGTGGCTTCTGGCAACGCTGCATTATCTGTTCCGCTCTATACTATCTGCTGAGTATCGCGGAGGAATGTATGAAAGAAGGGTATTACTGGATTCAGCATGTCGGTGTTGTACAGGTAGCGTACTACACGAATGACACTGTTGATGATCTGGAATCGGGTAAAACAATCACAGGTGTCTGGCATCTGACAAGGGGTGATGACATTTGCCATAACGGTGAAGCAGAGGTGTTAGAAGGTCCTCTCTCTCCGCCAATGTAAACAACTTAACTCACTTCGAGGCTGCCAACTGGCAGCCTTTTTCATTTCAGGCTCACGGGTATCACTCACTACGTGCTTTGTTGATAAATCCAGCCCGTGAAGCCTGACCCTTTAATTACACACAACGCCATCCGAAAAATCGGAGGTAGGGCTATGACCAGAATGAGCACCATTTACAGCAGACTTTCATATGGAACAGGAACCACGCTGACCGGCTGCGGTGTATCAGCGAAGGCATATGCCGAAACAGCTAAAACAGCAAAAGAGGTGTCCTGGATGTTGGCCGACAGAATTGCAGGGTTAAGCCTGAGCGACTGGGCAATTATTGTCGGTATTGCATGCACTGTTATCACCTGTGCAGTGAACTGGTATTACAGGAAAAAGGAAAGGGAGGATCGGCTTAATGGCAATGCCACCAAAGCTGAAGAATAAACTGAGCGCAGCGGTCGTTGGTCTGATTCTTGCGGGGGCTTCCGCACCCGTTATTCTCGATCAGTTTCTGGATGAGAAAGAGGGTAATAGTCTGACGGCGTATCGCGACGGCGGAGGGCTCTGGACGATTTGCCGTGGCGCCACGATGGTTGATGGTAAGCCAGTAGTTCAGGACATGAGGCTTTCTGCTGAGAAATGTGCCCAGGTAAACGCCATAGAACGCGACAAGGCGCTGGCATGGGTTGAACGAAATATAAAAGTTCCGTTGAGTGAGCAGCAGAAGGCAGGTATCGCTTCTTTCTGCCCTTACAACATTGGTCCAGGCAAATGCTTCCCGTCAACGTTCTACCAGCGTATCAACGCCGGAGATACAAAAGGGGCATGTGAGGCGATCCGCTGGTGGATTAAAGACGGTGGCCGCGATTGTCGTCTGACCAAAGGCCAGAAGAATGGTTGCTATGGACAGGTTGAACGACGAGACCAGGAAAGTGCACTGGCGTGCTGGGGGATAGACCAGTGAGCCTGCGCTATCAGTTTATTGCCATTTCTCTGCTGGTGGCCATCGCATTCATCGCGGGTAGTGTATGGAGCAGCCGCGGCTGGGAAAAAAAGTGGGCGGAACGTGACAGCGCGGAATCATCGCGAACAGCGAACGCGCAGACCGCCGCCCGCATGATTGAGCAAGGGCGCATAATTGCCCGTGATGAGGCTGTAAAAGATGCACAAGCACAAGCCGCTAAATCTGCTGCCACTGCTGCTGGCCTGTCTGCCACTGTTAACCAGCTGCGTACCGAAGCAACAAAGCTTGCCACCCGCCTGGACGCCGCAAAGCACACCGCAGATCTTGCCACTGCCGTCAGAAGCAAAACAGCCGGAGCCGACGCCGCAGTGCTCGCCGACATGCTCGGACGCCTTGCAGAAGAAGCTCGATATTATGCTGAGCGATCTGACGAAAGCTACCGGGCAGGAATGACGTGTGAGCGCATTTACGACTCAGTGAGGCAGTCAAACAACAACAGGGTTAGAAGATGAACGCAGAAAACCTAAGTGAAGCGTATTACCTCAATAACGATATAAAAGAACTACAACTTCAGAAAAGCATACTGGAAAGTGGTGCCGGACTTGGTGTGACAATCCAGTCTACCTATCAGGATAACGCCTTTCTTGATGCCATACGCCCGCATGCAGTGGCTGAACTTGATCGCCGTATTGTGGAGAAGAAAAAAAACCTCTCCACTCTGGGTGTTACATTCTCTTAAATGAGAACAACAATAAAAGGTTATGTCTGCTTTGCCACATTCTGAGAGTATGAGTTTTATTTGGTAGTCAATCAGTTACTTTATTGGTTTGCTTTCCGATGGAAGATAGATGTTTCCACAGAAGGGGCAAATTAACGTTATATTGTTTTTTATTCTCGACAGACTGTGCTTTGACTGGCGGGAGCAATGAGGACAAGTACTTTTCACATGGCGTAAAGTACGCATCTTGATATCTTTGAGTATCGACATGTTGATTGTCCTGGTGGGCGGTTAACAACCATACACCACATGTTGGCTAATAGCTTCTTTTATAACCGTTACGATGTAGTCGTTAGCCATAATCAATCAAGCCTCGCAATAGCGGGGCTTTTTAACAACTGAGGAATGAGCATTACAGTAGTTCTTACAGCTAAGCAGATTGAAGACCTGGCTGCCTTCGCAAAAGAAGATGGCCAGCTACAATACACCATCACTACCGGAACAATCCCTGAGTTCGAAGCGGATGATGGCGAGGTTATCCCTGAGTACACCGGGCTGATTGCCTATTCCAAGTCGCTAGAGCATAGCGTTCTACAGCTCGATAACTAACGAATCAACAAAACTTTCCATCCGCCATGACACCACAATGCTCGTAGACATGCCAGGAAGCCTGACAGAAGAAGCTCGATACCATGCTGAACGCGCTGATGAAAACTACCGGGCAGGAATGACATGTGAGCGGATTTATGAGTCCGTAAAAATACTAACAATGAACCGTAGAGGAAAAATAATAGCTCTATAAATTAAGATGTTGACGGTTTTCGTGGATAAAATTGTGAATTTTTACTATGAAGGAAATACGACTCTTCCTTGAGTCAAAATCCCTGACAACTTAGGGTGATAGATAAAGGTCTTACGCAGCATGACATAATTTTCGATTTAAGCTATTTAAATTAATTTTTATGATCAAAACCCACTGAGATTTACTTACAAAACTAAACCTTGCTATGTTTGGTTAATCATGCGTTAATGAATGTCTGGTTTGTAACGAATTTATCTGAAGCAGTCGCTGTAATAATTTTATTCCTTGTTCCTGTTGAGATTTCCTTGTTAGCTTTTCTCTCTGATAATTTTTTTCGGACCATTCTGCCCAAGGGCTTACTCAATAAAGGTAATGTTTATGTCTAATAAAATGACTGGTTTAGTTAAATGGTTTAATCCTGAAAAAGGTTTTGGTTTTATCACTCCAAAAGATGGTAGTAAAGATGTGTTTGTTCACTTCTCTGCTATCCAGAGTAATGATTTCAAGACGCTGAATGAGAATCAGGAAGTTGAATTTAGTGTTGAACAGGGACCTAAAGGCCCCACGGCAGTTAATGTCGTGGCTGTATAAGGTAACTGTTATTACTAATAATATTCACTTCAGATGTCCGTGTTGCCACGGATCTCAGTACCGAACGTCAAACTTTGATGTTACTGAAAAAAATCCTTTCGGAGCAAAATGTATTTTTTGCAAATCAACAATGATTACATTTGATAATATTGCACTGTACATTCGTTCTGGTCAGTCTTCGTTAGAATTCAGAAAATAAATTTCAGGCTCCTTATGGAGCCTTTTTTGTATGCTGAACCGACAATCTCTGTAAGAGACATCACGGTAAAATTATGAAAAAAGTCATCGTTTTTTTTAATGCAGAACCTGCAGTTGTTGTAACCGTAATGAAAGGTATTACTACGATAATGCGTGAGTTTCCCAATGGGGAAAAAGCACACCTACCCGTGATGTCAGCGGGATTTCCATCTCTGACAGGAGACCATAAAATAGTTTATGTAGCCTCTGATCGTGATGTCAGTTCAGAAGAGATCCTCGAGGCAGCATCGAAGCTTTTGAAATGAGATCTGGTTGTTTCGTGACCGACCCGGATTTTAGTACAGTGGTTTGTGTGGTCGCGAGCTCTTTTGTATGAAGATTGTACTGCAAACTATTGATAATTGAGTCTTTCTATTCTATCTTTTAAACATATCAGCGCTTATACAAGTGCTCTACGGGGAATGTAACATGCTTGGCGTTGATACGTTAGAGATCAAGAGAGGTAAACAATGAACGTCGAAGATTTAAAAAGAAAAACTGAAGCGGATATTTCTGAATTCATCACAAAAAAAATTATTGAACTCAAAAAAAAGACAGGAAAAGAAGTTTCCGATATCCAGTTTAATGCTCGTGAAAAAATGACTGGGCTTGAAAGCTATGATATTAAAATCACATTAATCTAATTGTTATAAGATTCAGTTCGAGTGAAAAAGCATTATCTTGAAAGGTAATGCTTTTTTATTTCTGTCATAAAATTTAGAACGTTGTCAAAGCCTTCACTTCTAACCACAGATTTTCTGCTTACCTTTTAACGGGTCCTCCTTGACGATTCTGACCATCGAGGGGCAGCAGCGGCGCGGGATTTGGAGCATTTTTGATTCTTCACGCAACCATTTCAGCATTTGATGCTGATGACGGAACACTATCCCCGAATACACTGGGTTTGTTGCATTCTCTGATTCAAAAGAACACGGTGTGCTTCAACTTGGCTGAGCAGGCATTACAGCAGACATTCACTGAGTGCCTGCTGTAATGTTAAACATTAAAATTTGTATTTATTTCTTATCGTTACAATCAGGGATCATCCTCAAAAGAGTGTTATCTTTCTGGACGTAGTGATGGAATAACGCTGCACCAGCATGCGCTGCGATTAAAAAATATCCGATGTTTGCCAGTGTTTCGTGAGTATCTTTGATAAGTGATTTTGTTTCCCCGTCAGGAGTAACGAACGATGCAACGTTAAAACCTAATAAACTCCAGTCCTTTCCACCGTAAGCCATAATTGCAATACCTAATAATGGTAGAGCCAAAAAAGAAATGTACAGCAGGATATGCATTATTTTAGCAGCCATCATCTGCCAGGCTGGTGGGGGGGGAGTGATAGCTGGATCATGATACTTATGTTTAATAATTAATCGTATTATCATTAAAAACCAGACAAACACCCCAACATTGTAATGTGTTTCTTTCATGAGAAGGTAGGTGTTACTGCCTTTGGGAAACCAGCCACGAAGCTCCATAGCTGCATAGGTTATCGCTATTAATATCAGGGTTAGCCAGTGTAAGCGAATCTGAAGTTTTGAGAATTTGACCATTATTCTTGCCTCAAACGGTGTATTACATCGACCATAAATCATGAAGCTTAACAAATCCTTATTTTTGTTGAGAGATTAAGAGTTTGTTATTCCAGCGATCTCACTTGAATGTTTTGATAATAATTCTCATTTTTATTTCTTTCTGATAATCCTTGATGTTACGGGGCAAGAACCGCGCAGATTCTCGCTATTTATGAGAACTTTCAATAAACTACTGGTTCATTTTTACTTTCCGCCTATTACACAATTTGTATCCAACAAACAGGACTATGCCGATGCCAGCACGTGCTAAACGCCCATGCCGACACAAAGGGTGTGCGGCAATCACCAACGATGTCAGCGGATATTGTGACCAACACCGAAAGCAGCATGCTGGTGACGGCTGGCGGAATTATCAGTCAGGAAAGAGCAGACAAGAACGTGGATATGGGCGGCTCTGGGAAATTAAACGAGCGCGTATCCTTCAGCGTGATAAATACCTGTGTCAGAACCATCGCCGGCAGAAGATAGCGAAGAAAGCGGAAAGCGTTGACCACATCATTCCAAAAGCTCATGGCGGTACTGATGACGATTCCAATCTTGAGTCGTTGTGCTGGGAATGCCACAGAGCGAAGACAGCAAGAGAACGTATCCGATGATAATATTCACTGCTGTAATGCATAAGAACAGTTTCTACATTCATGCAGATACCCGGAAGGAATTTTGGGTGTTTTTAAGTAAAACACTGGGATGGGGCAAATTTGAGTTAATTCGCCCCTCTGACGAGTTTAGCCCTACTGGAGGGTTGTTTGAATTAGTCGAAGTGCGTTCGGCAGATTCAGAACCCCCTGAGTCAGTAACTGTAGGGTCAAATGTTTTATGGCGTCTCCCGGAAGCTCTCGGAGTTTTGAAATCAATCCCTTCTTCTGATCTTCAGATATATTTGCGACACGGATTATATCCTCAAGGGCAACAATCGTGTCATTGTGTAACCGAACGGTTTGAACCTTAAGGATCGCACTTAAGCCGCCATCATCAAGAAGAAAATCAATTCCTTTCTCTGTAATGTTGCAGTACGGGGCGTTGAAAATAAAATCAACGCCAGCCATGGTTTCGCTGCGTACGAAGGGTGTAGAAACAAGACCATGCATTTCAAGGTATAGCATGCACGCCACAAAGTGATCATAGTTATCAAACTTCTCAATGAGGTCTCGCTCCTGTGCCTTGTTTAAAGAGTTAGGAGCACAATCTATAAGAGCGTTGAGGATCTCAAGTTGTAAGGCTCTATCATATTTTCTGGTTTTATCCATTTCTTAGACTCCATCGTTTATTTATTGAGATTAACTGAAGACACTATGCTGAACATCCTGATGGATGACCAGTATCTGCTTTTGCATGCTTTCTTGCTGTCATCTTCAAGGGGGAGGGGGGATCAAATCCCTGACCCCTTTCGCGCTTCAGGACTGCCGCCTGAAGGCCATTTTTGCACGTCATAAATAAGGATCTTTTTTCCGGTAGGTTTTACCTATTAAAAGAGGAGTTATGGCTGGTGGAATTCGATCGTCTGGAGGGGGGAGAAAACCCATCTTACCCGCCGGGCAAAAAAGTAAATTAACCCGAATTGCACCTCCTGCAGAGTTAATGGGGGAGGCTGCTATCAGAATGTGGAAGACCCAAAGCAAAATCCTGATCGAAAGAGGCGTATTTGAACTTGAAGATGCCCCCTTACTTTTAGCCTACTGCAATGCCTTCCATCTCATGCTTGAAGCTGAAAAATTACTGGCTTCAGGACTGACAACTGAAAGTGAAATGGGAGGATTAAAAAAACACCCTGCAGTTAACGTCCGAAATGATTCAGTTTCCCAGATTGCCCGTCTGGGCTCACTTCTGGGGTTAGATCCGCTCAGCCGTATCAGAATGACCAGTGGCAGAAATGCTCCTGACGATGACGGGAATGAATTTGATGAGTTTGACTGATGGCTACATATCCGAACGTCAATGCAGCGAACCAGTATGCAAGAGATGTTGTTGGCGGGAAGATCCTAGCTTGTCAGTTAACTGTGCTTGCCTGTCAACGACACCTTGATGATTTGGAACGTGCGAAGGATCCTGCCTGGCCTTACCGGTTTGATAAAAACAAGGCCGAGCGATTTTTGCGCTTTGCTCAGAAGATGCCTCATACGGCCGGTGAATGGGCCAGGAAGAAACTACGCATAGAATTTGAGCCCTGGCAAAAGTTTGCTCTTGGTGTGCCATTTGGTTGGGTTAATAAGAAGTCCGGATTCCGCCGTTTTTCTGAAATATATATTGAGGTTCCCAGGAAAAATGGGAAGTCCGCAATTGCAGCTGCCGTTGGTAATTATATGTTTTGCGCTGATGGGGAACATGGTGCAGAAGTGTACTGTGGCGCCACTACAGAAAAACAGGCCTGGAAAGTCTTCTCTCCCGCTCTACAAATGGTAAAAAAACTCCCTGCATTGCGACAAAAATACTCAGTCAAACCCTGGGCGAAGAAAATGACCCGTCCGGATGGCTCTGTTTTTGCGCCAGTCATCGGCGATCCTGGTGACGGCGATTCCCCTTCATGTGCAATTATTGATGAATATCACGAGCACCAAACAGATGCTCTTTATACGACTATGACAACAGGAATGGGGGCAAGGGAACAACCTATCACTCTGATCATTACAACTGCGGGTTATGACATTACTTCTCCGTGTTATGAGAAACGTGCGCAGGTGGTGGAAATTCTGCGCCGGAATCGGGTGGGGGAAGAAAATGAAACGATTTTCGGTATTATTTACGGTCTTGATGATGATGACGACTGGACAAAACCTGAAGCATTAATCAAAGCAAATCCAAACTTTGGCATTTCCGTAAAAGAACACTTCCTGCGCGCAAAACAATTGCTTGGAATATCTAACCCCAGCCAGACGAACAAAATTCTTACCAAGCATTTTAACCGATGGGTAAGTGCCAAGACGGTTTTCTATGATCTGCAAAAATGGATGGCTGCAGCGGACAATAGTCTCAAGTTGTCTGATTTCGCCGATGAAGATTGCTGGTTGGGGATAGACCTTGCGTCCAAGGTTGACCTGAATGCGGTCGTACCAGTATTCAGACGGGAAGTGGATGGTATTACGCATTTCTACTGTGTCAGTCCGATGTTCTGGGTGCCTGAAGATACGGTTTACTCACCAGATCCCACATTGAAAACCACTTCTGACCGCTATCAGTCATTTGTTAAACAAGAGGTTCTGATACCGACAGAAGGTGCGGAAGTGGACTATCGGCTTATTTTTGAGTCAATCCTTCAATTACGTCAGCGTGTAAAAATCGTTCAGTGTCCTATTGATCCTTACGGTGCAACATCATTACGACACATGCTTGAAGAGGAGGGGCTGGAGCCAGTTGAGATCAGGCAAAACTTCACCAACATGAGTGACCCAATGCGTGAAATCGAGGCCGCGCTTGCATCAGGACGTTTTCATCATGACGGCAACCCTATCATGAACTGGTGCATCCAGAATGTTATTGGGCGTTATTTGCCTGGAAGCGATGATATTGTCCGCCCCGGCAAGGAGGGGAAGCAAAATAAAATTGATGGTGCTGTAGGATTACTTATGGGGATCGGACGGGCCATGCTGAACAGTACAGTAAGTAAATCGGCTTATGATGAGGAAGATATTACATGTTAATCACAGTCCTGAGTTTTATTATCGGCCTCGTTGGTGTCGGCTTATTGTCGACCGGCGCCTGGCTTATTTCTCCCTCCGTCGGATTTATTACCGGCGGCTTAATTTGCCTGATGTGGTCGTTTTTAATTGCGAGATCCATATCTATAAGATTTCACAAACCAGGGGGTGAGTAATGTTTATCCCCCAGATGTTTCGGGGTAAATCGCGATCAGGAAGTGGATTCTGGGAAACCATGCTGGGAGGAGTGAGTTCGAGTCAGAGTAAGGCTGGGATAATCATAACTCCTGAAACTGCGATGGCATTATCAGCTGTTCGGGCATGTGTAACTCTTCTGGCTGAATCTGTAGCGCAACTGCCGTGTGAGCTTTACAGACGAGGTGCTAACGGAGCCCGTAAGCGAGCTACTGACCACCCCGTTTATGATCTTGTACATTCCCAGCCTAATAAAAAGGACACCTCTTTCGAGTATTTTGAGCAACAACAGGGCTTGTTAGGGCTGGAGGGCAATTGTTACTCGATTATCGACAGGGACGGGAAAGGTTTCCCGAGGGAATTAATCCCGGTTAATCCCAAAAAAGTCATCGTCCTGAAAGGGCCAGACGGGATGCCCTATTATGAACTCCCCGAAATTGGCGAAACGTTGCCAATGCGCATGATGCATCATGTGAAAGTATTTTCGCTCGACGGTTATATCGGCAGTTCTCCAATCCAGACAAATGCGGATGTACTTGGGTTAAACCTGGCTGTGGAAGAACATGCTGCTCAGGTTTTTCGTCGAGGTACGACGATGAGTGGTGTTATTGAGCGTCCAAAAGAAGCCGCGACAATAAAAAACCAGGATGCAATAGACAGACTGCTGGCAAAATGGACGGATCGTTATTCTGGTGTCAGGAATGCTTTCTCTGTTGCACTCCTCCAGGAGGGGATGAGTTATAAACAGTTATCTCAGGATAACGAGAAAGCTCAATTATTGCAGTCCCGACAATGGGGCGTGGAAGAAGTGTGCCGGCTCTATAAAATCCCGCCTCATATGGTGCAGATGCTGGAGAAAGCCACGAATAACAACATTGAGCACCAGGGGCTGCAGTTTGTGATGTACACGCTGTTGGCCTGGCTGAAGCGTCATGAAGGCGCATTAATGCGCGATCTGCTTTTACCCAGCGAGCGCGGTGATCTGTACATTGAATTCAATGTTTCTGGCGTGCTGCGCGGGGATCAGAAGTCACGCTATGAATCTTATGCATTAGGCCGCCAGTGGGGCTGGTTATCGGTTAACGACATTCGCCGCATGGAGAACCTTCCACCCATCGCCGGAGGGGATAAATACCTGACGCCTCTGAATATGGTCGACAGTAAACAAATCTTACCTGGCGATAACACGCCAACAGCAAAACAACTGGCAGAAATCAACTCTATTCTGTCCAGAAACTGAATATCACCCGCAGTGCGGGCTGACCTGGTAAACATCATGACAAAAAATTTAATTAATCTGCCGCATCTGGCGGCTATGGTCTTTGGTGTTCCACATTACGTGACACGACAGACAATGGATTCTGTAAAAGCTGTGCTGGTTCCCCGTATTCAGGGATTATCAGAAGAGGCTGGAATTCACATGACGCAGGATCCTGATAACAATCAGGCGCCAGATTTGGTTCAACCAGCTGGTGGAATGGCAGTTATTCCTGTCCACGGCATTCTGGTTCCGCGTCGCGGGCAAATTACTGCAATGTGTTCTGAACTTACCAGCTATGAGCGCATACGTAGCCAGGTGCATGCTGCATTAAATGACCCTTCCATCAGTGAAATTGTGCTGGATATAAATTCTGGTGGTGGTGCGGCGGTTGGATGCAAGGAACTGGCCGATTATATTTTCCAGTCACGTCAAACTAAGCCTATTACTGCAATTGTGAACTACAGCGCCTATTCTGCGGCTTACTTTATCGCTTCGGCCTGCAGCAAAATTGTAGTCAGCCAGACCAGTGGAGTCGGCTCGATTGGAGTGATCATGGAACACCTGGATACTTCCAGGATGGAAGAGCAAATGGGGTTAACATTCACCACGATTTTTCGGGGAGATAACAAAAATAACGGTACACAACATGAGCCGCTGAGTGAAGACGCTCGGGGAATGTTCCAGAGGATGATTGACGATATGTACGAGACGTTCATTACCTCTGTAGCGGAATACCGGAATCTTGCCCCTCTGACGGTGATTAACACGCAGGCCGGAATCTATTTCGGCGCTGATGCCATTTCTGCTGGTCTTGCCGATGAAGTTTCGGATCCTCAGTCCGCAATTAATGCCATTGCGGCAAAGTACAAACAACCTCAACAAACCACTTCCATAAAGTTGCAGGCAGCCGCGATGGACCTGCAAACAAGAATGTGACCCGGCGCTAACGCGTCATTACCAGAAAGCAGCCAACAGGCTGCTTTTTTTATGCCAAAAAGAGAGAAAAAACATGGATCATATTGAAGAATTGCGTCGTGAACGTGCGGGTATTAATCAGAAGGTTCAGGTACTGGCGGCAGTAGAAACTGGTGGCGGTACGCTGACAGCGGAGCAGTTAACCGAATTTGCCAGCCTGCAGCAGCAGTTCACGGATATCAGCGCCAAGATTGAGCGTCTGGAAGCGGCTGAACGTGCTGCAGCGCTTGTCGCCAAACCGGTTAAAGCCACACAGCAGGCTCCTGGTATCAGCATTAAGGCAGAGCCAAAGCAATATACCGGCGCAGGCATGACTCGTCTGGTGATGTCGATTGCGGCAGCACAGGGTAACGTCCAGGACGCTGCAAAATTTGCAGCTGAAGAACTGAATGACCAGTCTGTCTCGATGGCCATCAACACTGCCGCCGCGTCAGGTGGCGTTCTTATTCCGCAAAACCTGCACAGCGAGGTGATCGAACTGCTGCGCGATCGCACTATCGTTCGTAAGCTGGGCGCGCGCTCCATTCCGCTGCCGAACGGCAATATGGCGCTGCCGCGTCTGGCCGGTGGTGCGACGGCGAGCTACACCGGGGAAGGCAAGGATGCGAAAACATCAGAAGCGCGCTTCGATGATGTGAAACTCACTGCGAAAACCATGATTGCAATGGTGCCTATCTCCAACCAGCTGATTGGTCGTGCTGGCTACAACGTGGAGCAGCTGGTCCTGCAGGATATTCTGACCGCGATTTCTGTTCGTGAAGATAAAGCCTTTATGCGCGATGACGGTACTGGTGATACGCCTGTCGGTATGAAAGCGCGGGCAACTGAGTGGAACCGCCTGCTGCCGTGGGAAGCTGCTGCAGAGGCTAATCTGCAGACGATTGATACCTATCTCGACAGCATCATCCTGATGGCTATGGACGGCAACAGCAACATGATCAGCTGCGGCTGGGGTATGTCGAACCGTACCTACATGAAACTGTTCGGTCTGCGCGACGGTAACGGTAACAAGGTCTACCCGGAAATGGCCCAGGGGATCCTGAAGGGATTTCAGATTCAGCGTACCAGCGCTATCCCGGCAAACCTCGGTGACGCAGGCAAAGAGTCGGAAATTTACTTCGCTGACTTTAATGATGTGGTTATCGGTGAAGACGGCAACATGAAGGTGTCGTTCTCGCAGGAAGCCTCCTACCAGGACGGGGATGGCAATCTGGTTTCCGCGTTCTCCCGTAACCAGTCGTTGATCCGCGTGGTGACGGAGCACGATATCGGCTTCCGTCATCCGGAAGGTCTTGTTCTCGGGACAAAAGTGCTGTTTTAACCGGTCCTGCACGCTGTGCGACCACGGTCGCACAGCGTAAAAGCACGTAATCCCCCAGGCCCGCAGCAGCGGGTTTTTTCTTTTCAGGAGCAAAACGATGACGACGAAAGCGGCAAAAGCAGCGGCAGCGGCGGCTGCAGCCGGTGATGTGAAAAAGCCGGATGAACTGACGCCGGAAAATACAGTGGACGGGGATGGCGGTCAGAATACTGCAGCGGGTTCAGGTGATACAGGTGTTGATCTGACCGGAAGTGAAACAAACGGGGCCACGGGCCTGACGGGAGCAGAAGTGGCGCGGAAAGCGGTTTTTTTCCTGGGACCCTATCATCGTTATTCACGCGGTGATACGGCCTGTTTTGATGCTGAGTACGCAGAGAAACTGGTTGAACGCCATATTGCGGTATGGCCAGAAGATGCGGAAAAGGCGCTGAGTCCCCGCAAGGGAGCCGATGACCATGATACTGACATTGGATGATGTGAAAACCCAGCTCCGTCTGGAGCCGGATTTCACGGAGCATGACGACATGCTCACTAAAATGGTGGCGGCAGCGCAGAAGAGTATTGAGCGTGACTACTACTGCAAACTGGTGGGAAGCGATGACGAACTGCAGGCGCTGCCGGAAGGTGTACGCGGTTTTGTGGCGGATGAAGATATCCAGCTGGCCATGCAGTATCTGGTCGGGGATGCGTATCTGAATGGTTTCACCGGTCAGTGGCTGGAGACGGCTGCGGTCCGGCACCTTCTTTTCCCGTTGCAGGAGAACACCGTATGAGCCTGAAGCCGGAAGAGATGACCTGCCGTCTTTCGATTGGTTATATGCAATCCGGCCGGGGGCCGCTGGGTGAACATCTGCCGGAACAACTGGTCGCGACCGGGAAAGCCTGGGCGAAGCGCGAACTGGTGTCGGGCAGAAAGGTCCGCACACTGGATCAACAGCAGGTTGTTGAAACGTGTCTTTTTACCACTCATCCGAACCTGAATATTGATATCGACTGGAAAATAACAACGTCTGACCGGATTTATACCGTTCGTAACGTCGAACGTCTTGCGGACCGCATCATCATCACAGGGGAGGCAGACGCACGTCATGATCGAGCTGGCATTAAAGACAGCACTTGAACGCCTGACCGGGCTGGATGTTTACCCTCTGCTCCTGCCTGATGAACTGCAGGAGGGGATTACTTACCAGTGTATTTCCGATCCGGAGCTGTACGCCGGACTGTTGCGCACAGGCCTGATTGCGGGGCGCTTCCAGATAGCGATTCATCTGCTTAATGACTACACCCGTCTGTTACAGCTGGATAAGAAAATCAGCGCGGAATGGACCGCTATCGTGCATGGCCAGCTGGAGGGCTTTCCCGTACAGAATGTGGTCCGGGGGGGAATACAGCAGAGTAAATTGGTACTGACCAGCGGCAATATTCAGTACCGGCTCGTCCGGGATTTTACCTTTCACTACCGGGAAGCTTCACCATGATCACTATGGACGTAAAAGGGTTGGACGAGCTGGAGCGGCAGCTTACCGCGCTCGGTGAAAAGGTCGGCATGAAGGTGTTACGTGATGCAGGGCGTGAGGCGCTGAAAGTGGTTGAAGAAGACATGAAACAACATGCCGGCTTCGACGATGCGTCCTCTGCAGAGCATATGCGTGATTCCATCAAAATTCGTTCATCCACCCGGAAAGGTCGCGGAAATACGGTGGTCATCCTTCGGGTTGGCCCCAGCAAAAAGCATTACATGAAAGCGCTGGCCCAGGAGTTCGGTACGGTGAAACAGGTTGCCGATCCGTTCATCCGTCCGGCGCTGGATTACAACGTCCGGCAGGTTCTGCGCATTCTGACCGTAGAAATCCGCAATGGCATTCAGAACAGGTAGCAACCGCTGCCCACTATTTAAGAGAGAATCATTATGGCTGATGAAAATAACACGCCAAAATCATCCCCTGAGTACGCAATGCTTCCTGCCGGGACGGTGGTGAAGTTTGGGGAGGTAGGAGCCGCTGTAGCGGCGTTGAAACCGCTGATTAACTGCAAGGCGCTGGGCGCGACAGGTCAGACGGGAGGATTTGTCGACTGTACCACCCTGCTGGACAAGAGTAAGCAGTCGGTGTCAGACCTGCCGGAAGGGCCGGAGAAATCGCTGGGCTTCATTGACGACCCGGAAAACGAAGATTTCACCGCGTTCCTCAATGCTGCAGAACAGCGTAAGACCGTTCAGTTTTATGTTGAGTTGCCGAACAAACGAACGGCTTCAATGATCCTTGCGCTTTCAGGCTGGCAGATGAACGAAATCACAGCGCCTGCCAGTGAAGTTATCCAGATTACGGTGCAGGGTAAGCAAAACAACATTAAATGGGGAATAGCCGCCCCGGCGCCAGATGCCGGAGCGTAATCCGTTTCCCGTTATACACCGCCTCTGGGCGGTTTTTTTCGTCTGAAAACAGGATACACCATGTCTGAATTTAGCCTATCCGAACTGAAAAAAGCCCTGCTCAGCGCAAAAACCTCTCCAATTAAAACCGAAATCTTCGGTACAAAGGTTTACCTTCGCCGACTGACGGCGGCTGAGCTTATTGATCATGAAGATGCGCTCATTGAGGCGCAGACCTCTGGCAATGCCCGCATGGCGTCTGAGCTGAGTGTACAGATTGTTATCGACAGCCTGGTTCAGCCTGACGGCTCCCCGATTAAAGCCAAAGACAAACCCACGGCGAAGGAGCTGCTGGCGGCACACGATAACGTTGCGCTTCTGGATGCCATCGACAAAGTGAAAAAGCACGGCATTGGTAAGCTGGAAACCGCCGAAAAAAACTGAGTGACTCGCCCTGGCTGGAGCTGATTTTCTGGCTGGCCGACCGCTGGGGCGAGCCTGACCCGTCAAGAATTGCGGCGCTTCCGGCTGACACGCTGTTCCACTGGCGTGCTTTCTTCCTCAAACAGGGCATTTTCAAAAAGCCTTCTCCAGAAGGTTCTGACAATAACCCGCCCCCTGTTAAATCCCCCGCGACTGCGAACCAGAGTCTGGATTCGCAGTGTGCGGCAGTCATGAAGGTATTAATGTAATGGGTGACGTTGCCTCTCTTGCCGTTGGGCTGCATCTGAATGCAGCGAACTTTAAATCGCAGCTGATGAGCGCCTACGGCAGCGCTGAGAGTCAGTCACGCCAGTTTAACCGCAATGCCCAGGCTGATGCGAAAAAGACGGAGGATGCCTGTAAGCGTGTTTCCGCTTCGGTATCGGGGCTGGCTGGCAGGCTGGCAGGTTTTGCCGGGGCGGGTTTATCACTGGGTACCATTATCAGCACCACGCGGCAGTACAGCCAGTCGTTGTCGGATTTGCATGCCATCACCGGTGCCACCAGTGCGCAGATGAAACTGTACGATCAGGCGGCACAGGAAATGGGCCGCACAACGGAATACAGCGCATCACAGGCCGCTGAGGCGATTAAGCTGATGGCTTCGGCAAAGCCTGAACTGCTGAGCACCTCTGCGGGGCTGACGGCGGCGACCAAAAGCGCGTTAACGCTGGCCCAGGCCGCTGGGACCACGCTTCCGGATGCCACCCGAACGCTGGCCCTGTCATTAAACCAGTTTGGGGCGGGAGCCAGTGAAGCCGACCGGTATATCAACGTGCTGGCTGCTGGCGCGAAATTTGGCTCGTCGGAGATAGCCGATACTGCTGCCGCGATTAAAAATGGCGGGGTGGCAGCGGCACAGGCTGGCGTGGGTTTTGAAACCCTCAATGCCGCCATACAGGTACTGGCGGAGCGCGAAGTGAAAGGCGGCGAAGCCGGGACCGCACTGCGCAACGTGATCCTGAATCTGGAGAAAGGAACGGATAAGACCCTGAAGCCTTCTGTTGTCGGGCTGAGCCAGGCGCTGGGGAATCTGGCGGGAAAAAACCTGTCAACAAAACAGGCCGTAAAGCTGTTCGGGGTGGAAAACCTCAGCGCAGCATCCATCCTGGTGCAGAACCGCGAGAAGGTGGAGTCGCTGACCGCCGCCCTGACCGGTACGCAGACCGCGCATGAGCAGGCCGAAATCAGGGTAAATAACCTGAACGGCGATCTTCTCAGCCTGACTTCGGCTTTTGAAGGTCTGATTATTAAGGTAGGACAGAGCGGAAACGGCCCGCTGCGCAGTGGTGTTCAGACCGTTACCGATGCCATTAATGGCCTGACGGATAATTTCAATACAGTAGCCAACGTTGCGCTGTATACGCTGATTCCTGTTCTGGCGACAAAACTGACGGCAGGTATCAGGGGGAACATCGGTGCCTGGGTTGAGCAGCAGCAGGCAGTCAGGGCCAGCGCGATGGCGCAGGCCGATATGGCGCGAAAAACGCTGGAAAGTACCGCTGCCACGCTGGCGCAGAATAACGCAGAATTCGGGCGTTATCGGGAAATGGAGAAAAGCGCCAGGCAATTTGGCCTTAACGTGAGTTACCAGAGCGAGTTTAACCGCTTAATTCGCCAGGAAACCGAGCAGACACTGCTCTCCACCCAGGCAAAGAACCAGCTGAATGCAGCCAATAAACAGCTTTCCGTTTCAGCCCGCGCAGTCTCTGCTGCAGTAGGTATGGCCAGAGGGGCGCTGGCACTGGTGGGCGGCCCTGTGGGTGCAGCGATGCTCGCTGGTTCGGCGCTGCTCTATTTCCATAATCAGGCGAAGAACGCCCGCCAGTCGGCGATTGACCTGAAAAATGCTGTTGTTGAAACGAATGAAGAACTCAAAAAACTGTCGCTTAACCAGCTCAACGTGAAGCAGTTGGACATTGATGAACAGTTTGAGAATCAGGTTATTCAGCGAAATAAACTGATTAAAGAAATTCAGGATGCGGAAAGCCGTATTGATGGATTGAGTGGCTTCGATCCGTTCGGACAACTTAAAGGCGTACAGAACGATAAAACCCGCTACAAAGGGGATCTGGATGCCGTTGAACAGGGGTTAAAACTCCTCAAAGAACGGCAAAAAATTGTCAAAGAGGCCATAGAACAAGCTAAATCAGGGAAACTCGATCCCACACCGAAGCCGGATAAACCAGGGAATGAAACAGGGAGCGATAAACCTGATACCCCCTGGACCGGGGAAGGCGGGGATACTGGAAAGGGGCAAAAGTCGAAGGTTAACCAGTATGAGCAACTGCGGCGTGAAATCGAAGCGGCGCATGCCTCCAGTCTCGGACGTATCAACCTGCAGGAGCAAGAAAGCGCCAGAAAACTTCTTGAAGCCGCCCGCGCTGACGGAGCCAGCGAGGCTGATATTCAGAAGACTTTGCTGCTGAATGCTGAAAACTATCAGAAACAGCGCCTCGAACTGGCAGAACAGTATGCGCCAGCCAGAGCAACTCTTACGAAAGAGCGTGAAGCGAGCCAGGAGCTGAAGTCGCTCCTGAATGCCCGTCTTCTGGATGAAAAGGAATACCAGACGGCCAGAATCACGCTGGCACAAAGTACGGCCCGCGAACTGTTACAGGCACAGGCAGCGGCAATGTCTGCCCCTCTGATTGATATCGCCGGGATGGTTGATCCGCTGGCAGAACTGCGCAATCAACTGGCCGAGCATCAGTCACTGCTGCAGGCGTTTTACCAGAACGATGCGATCAACAAAGAGCAGTACGAACTGTTGAAGCAAAAGGCGGATAAAGATTCCGCTGATGCGCAGTACCAGACGGCGGTGGAGCTTTATAAGTCGCAGGGAAACCTGAACAGCCTCGCCATTGGCCTGATGGAAACCACCCAGGAGCGAACCTCCAACATGCTGACCGGCATGCTGAATGGTACACAGACACTCCGGGACGGGATGATTGGGTTATTTTCCTCCCTGACACAGTCGGTGATTAAAAACCTTGTCGATATGGCAGCGCAGGCGCTGATTACCAACACCATCCTGAAATCCATTATGGGCATTGGCGGCAGTCTTTTTGGCGGCGCAGCCACCGCGAGCACCGGCACGGCCATCAGCAGTTTTGGCAGCAGTTTTAGTTTTAATGCGAAGGGCGGTGTTTATGACTCACCTTCATTAAGTGCCTACAGCAACGGCATCTATGACAGCCCGACCCTGTTTGCTTTTGCAAAGGGGGCTGGCGTGTTTGGTGAAGCTGGCCCGGAAGCCATTATGCCTCTGGCGAAAACGACTGACGGTACGCTGGGTGTCAGGGCGCTGAGTGACCCGGGTTCCTCTGGTGGTGGTATGAATGGGGGGATTGTTTATTCACCTGTGTATCACATTGCCATTCAGAATGACGGGCAAAACGGGCAGATAGGGCCGCAGGCATCGCAGATGCTGGTCAAAATGATTGATACGCGTGTCATGAGTATCCTGAGAACTCAGGGACGTGATGGCGGCATGCTGGCGGGAGGATAAGTGAAAACCTTTCATTGGGCACCCAGGGAGGGGATGCAGTCGTCTGTTTCCCCTTCGGTGACAACCATTAAATTTGGGGATGGTTATGAGCAACGTCGCCCGACCGGACTCAACCATCAGTTAATTAACTTCCAGCCTGTTTTCCGTATCACGTCGGACAATTCCCGCACCGCACTTGAAGCGTTTCTGGCGGAGCACGGGGGATATAAAGCCTTTCTGTGGCGACCACCAAAATACAACCGCACGATTAAAGTTGTCTGCCGGGAGTGGTCTGTTACGGACAACGTCACGTATTCCGATTTCAGCTGTAAATTTGAGCAGGTCATTGCTTAAGGGTCCTTATGCAAGATATTCCTCAGAGCACCCTCAACGAAACCACGAAAACCGAACAGTCGGCCCGCATTGATTTGTGGGAAATCGACCTGACGGCCTTTGGTGGCCAGCGTTACTATTTTTCAAATGAAGCGAACGAGAAAGGCGAGCCGGTCACCTGGCAGGGGCGGAAGTATGACGTTTACCCGATACAGGGAACCGGGTTCGACCTGGTAGGGAAAGGGACTACCGCCCGCCCGACGCTGGCGGTGTCGAACCTGTTTGGCATGGTTACGGGACTTGCGGCAGATATGCAGAGCCTCGTCGGGGCCACGGTGGTAAGGCATGTTGTGTACGCCCGTTTTCTCGATGCGGTGAACTTTACAGGCGGCAACCCGGAGGCCGATCCGGAACAGGAAGTAGTCAGCCGCTGGGTGATTGAACAACTGTCAGAGCTGAAAGCCACCACGGCGACCTTCGTACTGGCCACACCGACCGAAACGGACGGCAGCGTGTTTCCGGCGCGGATCATGCTGGCTGATGTCTGCAACTGGACCTACCGTTCTGAGGAGTGTGGGTATGCCGGGCCGCCTGTGGCGGATGAATTTGACAAACCCACGGCAGACCCGGCAAAAGATGTCTGCAGCAAATGCCGTACCGGCTGCGAGCTGCGTGATAACCTGCCGCGCATCGGCTGCTTCCTCTCGATTAACCGTCTTTCCTGATGGATACACCCATGAACAAAACACTCCTGGCGCATGCCGCTGCGTGTGCGCCGGCTGAATCGTGCGGCTATGTGGTGAAGACACCTGCCGGGGAGCTGTATTTTCCCTGCCAGAATCTTTCCGCTGAACCGACCCTGTATTTCCGCATGGATCCGGCTGATTACCTTCAGGCGCAGGCGGCAGGCGATGTGGTGGCCCTGGTCCACAGCCATCCCGATGGCCTGCCGTTTCTCAGCGATGTCGATCGCCGCCTGCAGGTGCAAAGTGGCCTGCCGTGGTGGCTGGTCTGCGATGACCGGATATACAAATTTCGCTGCGTGCCGTTCCTCACAGGGCGGGCTTTTGAGCATGGCGTGGCTGACTGTTACACCCTGTTCCGTGATGCGTACCATCTGGCCGGTATTGAGATGCCGGATTTTGCGCGGAGGGAGGACTGGTGGAAGCAGGGAGATAATCTGTATCTGGATAATCTGGAGGCGACCGGCTTTTACCGGGTGAATGCCGCAGAGGCCCAGCCCGGAGACATTCTGATTTGTTGTTTTGGTTCATCGGTTGCCAACCATGCCGCGATTTACTGCGGCGACGGCGAACTGTTGCACCATATTCCTGACCAGCTCAGTAAACGCGAGAGGTATTCTGAAAAATGGCAACGCCGCACACACTCAATATGGCGACACCGGGCATGGCAAGAGTCTGCCTTCACGGGGATTTACAACGATTTGGCCGCCGCTTCAGCCTCAGTATAAAAACAGGGGCCGAGGCCATTTACGCGCTGGCCATGCAGATACCGGGCTTCCGGCAGAAAATGAATGATGGCTGGTATCAGATACGCATCGCCGGTCAGGATGTGAATGAAACCAGCCTGTCAGCCCGTCTGCACGAGCCACTGCCGGACGGTGCCATTATTCATATAGTCCCACGCATGGCCGGGGCGAAATCCGGTGGTCTGTTCCAGGTGGTACTGGGGGCCGTGGCAATAGCCGCGTCCTTTTTTACGGCAGGGGGAAGCCTCGCTCTGTGGGGATCCGCGTTATCTGCCGGTGCTATTTCGGCATCTTCAGTCCTGTTTTCTATGGGGGCAGCCATGATGTTGGGTGGTGTGGCGCAGATGCTGACGCCGCAGGCAAAAATCCCCTCGTCCCGGCAGACCGATAACGGCAAACAGAACACCTGGTTTTCGTCGCTGGATAACATGGTGGCGCAGGGCAATGCCCTGCCGGTGTTGTACGGTGAAATGCTGGTCGGCTCCCGCACGATCTCCCAGGAAATCAGCACACGGGATGAAGGTGGCGGGGGGCAGGTGGTGATCATCGGTCGCTGACTTACTGCAGCATATTTGTATTTACATAGAACCGCCTCCGGGCGGTTTTGTCGTTTCAGAAGGAACAGATTATGGGTAAGGGTGGTGGCAGCAGTAAAACGCCGCATGAGGCTCCTGACGACCTGAAATCCAGCCAGATGCTGACCGTTGTTGATGCCATCTGCGAGGGGCCGATAGAAGGCCCCGTGGACGGGCTGAAAAGCGTCAGAATTAACAAAACGCCGGTCCTCGACAGCGACGGTAACGCGATGGTTCACGGTGTCACCGTGGTTTACCGCGTGGGGGAGGATGAGCAGACCGCGATGGAGGGGTTCGAAGACTCCGGTGCTGAAACCCTGCTGGGCGTGGAGGTGAAGAAGTCAGAGCCGGTGACCCGCACCATTACCACTAAAACGCTGGACCGTCTGCGCTTTACCTTTGGTGTGCAGTCGCTGGTCAGCACCAGTACCAAAGGCGACCGCAACCCGACCAGTGTACAGATGCTGATCCAGTTTCGCCGGGATGGCCAGTGGCAGGTGGAGCGGGATATCACCATTACGGGGAAAACGACCACGCAGTTTCTGGCATCTGTGGTGATTGATGATTTACCGCCCCGACCGTTTGAAGTCCGCATGCTGCGCCTCACTGATGACAGCACGACAGACCTGCTGCAGAACAAAACGGTGTGGTCGGGCTATACCGAAATCATCGATGTGAAACAACGTTACCCGAATACCGCTGTTATCGGCGTAAAAGTGGATGCGGAGCAGTTTGGCAGCCAGCAGGTCACGCGAAACTATCTCCTGCGCGGGCGTATTGTGCCGGTGCCGTCGAACTACGACCCGTTAAAACGGATCTATACGGGACTCTGGGACGGGACGTTTAAACCCGCCTGGACAGATAATCCGGCCTGGTGTGTGCTGGATATGCTGACTCACCCGCGCTATGGCATGGGAAGCCGCATTGGTGTTGCGGATGTGGACAAGTGGGCGCTGTATGCCATTGCACAGTACTGCGATCAGCCTGTTCCTGACGGTTTTGGCGGGACAGAGCCACGTATCACCTGCAATGCGTATCTGACGGACCAGCGTAAAGCCTGGGACGTGCTGGGGGACTTCTGCTCCCTGATGCGCTGCATGCCGGTGTGGAACGGCAGTAAACTGACCTTTGTGCAGGACCGGCCCGCCGATAAAGTCTGGACCTATACGCAGAGTAATGTGGTGATGCCCGCTGACGGTGCGCCGTTCATCTACAGCTTCAGCGCCCTGAAAGAGCGCCACAATGCCGCCGAGGTGCGTTACACCGACCCGAACAACGGCTGGGAAACATCCACCGAACTGGTGGAAAACGATGCTGCCATCCGGCGCTACGGTCGCAACGTTCTGAAGATGGATGCGTTCGCCTGTACCAGCCGTGGGCAGGCGCACCGCGCCGGACTATGGGCCATCACCACCGAATTGCTGGAAACGCAGACGGTGGATTTTTCCGTAGGGGCTGAGGGGCTGCGACATGTTCCCGGCGATATCATTGAGGTCTGCGACAGTGATTATGCTGGCGTGACCGTGGGCGGACGCATCCTGTCGGTCGACAGCCTTACGCGCACGCTCACGCTGGACCGTGAGGTGGAGATACCGGCAGGCGGCAATGTGGTGCTGAACCTGGTGGGCAGCAATGGCCAGCCTGTTACCGTCGCGGTCACCGCGCACCCCGCCCCGGACCGCGTCACCGTCAGCCAGTTACCCGATGGCGTGGCGGAGTACAGTGTGTGGGGGCTGAAACTGCCGGACCTGCGCCAGCGGCTGTTTCGCTGCGTGGCCATACGGGAAAACGATGACGGCACGTATGCCATTACCGCCGTACAGCATGTTCCGGAGAAAGGATCCATCGTGGACAACGGGGCGACGTTTGATCCGTTACCGGACACCGGTATAACGAATACGCCGCCTGCCGTGCAGCACCTGACCACAGAGATTCTGGCGGAGGACGGGCAGTATCAGGCGCGGGCGCGATGGTCAACTCCGCGTGTGGTGAAGGGGGTTAACTTCTCCCTGCGCCTGACGGTGAAAGCGGAAGATAACAGCGACCGTCTGGCCAGCAGCCTGACTCTGAGCGAAACGGAGCACACCTTCCGCAACCTGACGCCGGGGCGTTACACCCTGACGGTCCGGGCAGTGAACAGCCAGGGCCAGCAGGGCGACCCCGCCAGCACGGATTTCAGCATCGCCGTACCCGCAGTACCGTCTTATGTTGAACTGACTCCCGGCTATTTTCAGATAACCGCCACCCCGCGCCAGGCAGTATATGACCCCACGGTGCAGTATGAATTCTGGTTTACGGTTACGCAGATTGCCGATATCCGCCAGGTGGAAACCGATGCGCGTTATCTCGGCACCGCGCTGTACTGGATTGCAGCAAACGCGAATATCAAACCCGGCAAGGATTATTACTTTTATATCCGGGCCGTGAACCAGGTCGGGAAATCGGCGTTCGTGGAGGCTAAAGGGCAGGCCAGCAACGATGCGGCGGGTTACCTGGATTTCTTCAAAGGGGAAATCACCGAAAGCCACCTGGGGAAAGAGCTGCTGGAGAAGGTGGAGCTGACGGAAGACAACGCCAGCCGGCTGGATGAGTTTTCGGAAGAATGGCAGGACGCGAACGGCAAATGGAATGCCATGTGGGGTGTGAAGATAGAGCAGACCAAAGACGGGAAGCACTATGTGGCTGGTCTGGGCCTGAGCATGGAGGACACTGAAGAAGGGAAGGTAAGCCAGTTCCTGGTGGCAGCAAATCGTATCGCGTTTATCGACCCGGCAAACGGCAATGAGACCCCGATGTTTGTGGCTCAGGGTAACCAGATATTTATGAACGAGGTGTTCCTCAAATATCTGACGGCTCCCACTATCACCAGTGGCGGTAACCCACCGACCTTTACGCTGACGCCTGACGGCAAACTGACCGCCCGTAATGCGGATATCAGCGGCCATATCAGTGCGAACTCTGGTGCTCTCAACAATGTGACGATTGAGGAAAACTGCACCATAAAGGGGACGATGCGGGCAGAGAAGATTGTCGGCGATATCGTTAAAGCAGTTGGGCGGGCTTTCCCCGGAATTCCGGGTTTTCCGAATGGAACCCTCACGGTCCAGATACAGGATGATCACGATTTTGATCGGCAGATAATTATTCCACCCATCACTTTTGCAGGAGCAAGTGGGCAATCAGCCACAAGTAATGACCGGTGGACAGATTGTGGGCTTGTTGTGAAGCACAACGGCAGAGAGATATACAACGCATATCCCGCAATTCCAACGAAATCATTCAGTACGGTCATTGATATGCCTGCCGGAGCTGGAAATGTGACCATGAGCTTTACGGTTTCAAGCAAGGGTAATGGTGGCGGCGGTGATACTCCTGCTTTTATCAGTAACCTGCTGGTCATGGTGGTGAAGAAGAACAGCACAGGCATCAGCATTTACTGATGACTGAATCCCAAAATGAGCACTCATTCGGGCTTTTTTTGTATGGAGGAATTATGGCAGTACTTATCTCTGGCGTATTAAAAGACGGGGCGGGGAAACCGGTACAGGACTGCATCATCCAACTGAATGCGAAGAAAACCAGCGCGACCGTTGTTGTGGAGGTTATGTCATCCTCTGTTACGGACGCGAACGGCTATTACAGCATTGAGGCTGAACCGGGTTATTACAGTGTGTCACTGCAGCGGGAAGGTTTTCCTCCCTCAGTGGCTGGCGATATTTACGTGGCCCCGACCGATACGCCGGATACCCTGAATGCGTTTCTCGATGCGCCAAAGGACGCGGACCTTCGTCCGGAGGTGATGAAACGTTTTGAGGAAATGGTAAACCGCGTAGTGGATTTGAGCGGTGCAACAGAGAAGGATAGGGAACGAGTCGAACAGGCCGCACAGTCAGCGGAACAGAGTAAAGACGCGACAGCGTTGTCTGCAACGGCTGCGGCAGAGTCACAGCACCAGGCGGCACTCTCTGCGGGTGCTGCTGATGATTCTGCCCGGTCTGCTGCAGTTAATGCCCGACAGACCGCGCAGAACGTTCTGGCCAGCAGTGCAGATGCTGACAGTGCGGCAAAGTCGGCACAGACAGCGACGGAACAGGCCGAAAAGGCAAAGATCGCCGCTGATGCGGCACAGAAAGCGCAGCAGGAGGCAGGCGCTTCGGCACAGTCTGCAGCAGGGAGTGCCGGAAGTGCAGCTGCATCAGCACAAACAGCGGGTGAGCATGCCGGTAATGCAGCCGCATCTGAAACCTCAGTGCGTGAAAGCGCCCTCACGGCTACACAGGCTGCAGAACAGGGGGATAACAGCGCTGCAGCTGCAGCGATAAGTGAACTGCATGCCAGGGAATCCAGCGACAAGGCCGCTAAATCAGAGACTGCGGCATCAGCAAGTGAAGCATCAGCCCTGCAGTCAGCCAAAACGGCTGAGAACCAGAAAAATCAAGCAGCTGAGAGCGCCACCCGCGCAGAACAGGCCAGAGATGAGGCCCTGACGCTGCGCGATGAAGCTCAGGAAGACGCCCTGAATGCCCGGAACAGTGCACAGGCTGCTGCTGCCAGTGAAAAAGAAAGTGGACAGGCAAGGGATGAGGCACAGCTTCTTGCTGAACAGGCCAGAAGTGCAGCCTCAAAAGCCGCCGCTGATACCATTAAAGAGATACAGGAAAGTGAAGACCTCAGTGGTCCGCCAGGTCCGCAGGGGCCAGCAGGTGCAAAAGGTGAAAAGGGGGACAAGGGAGACACGGGGTTAACGGGGGCAACAGGACCAACTGGCCCTGCAGGTCCGCAGGGACCGGCAGGTGCAAAAGGCGAAAAGGGTGGCAAGGGAGACACCGGGCTAACGGGGGCAACAGGACCAACTGGCCCTGCAGGTCCGCAGGGACCGGCAGGTGCAAAAGGCGAAAAGGGTGACAAGGGAGACACCGGGCTAACGGGGGCAACAGGACCAATAGGCCCTGTAGGACCGCAGGGACCGGCAGGCGCAAAAGGGGATAAGGGAGATAAAGGGGATACCGGGTTAACTGGACCACAGGGACCTGCAGGCGCAAAGGGAGCAACAGGCGCTACTGGACCGCAAGGGCCGCAGGGACCAGCAGGCGCACCAGCGGGTGCACTTTATGCTGTAGGTACATTTGCGCTGGCATATATGCCATCGCCTGGAGGGGTAGGTACTAATCCAGGTACAAGTTATTCGGGGGGAAGTTTAATAGCGTGTGGAATTATCAGCAACAGAGATGGTAAAGCGTCGTTTTGTATTATGAGTCGTAATGGCAAATTTACTTTGCCGGGTACATGGCGTTCGTGTGGGATTGCAACCAATTCTTCTGAAGGTCTGGCTGGGTCTATTTTGGATTTCTATGCAGGTCTTTTTCAGCGAATTTCATAAAAGGAGATTATATGAATATTGAGGGCATTCAGGCTCCTGAGTGGGCGAATAAAGAACATACAGCGATTAACTGCAGGGTTAAATTTGCAGAGTTTGATGAGTTTCTGCCGTTCACTGCATGCCCGAATGATTTTGAGGAGCATGGACGCCGTATCTACAGCGAGCTTGAATCAGGAAAGTATGGACCTGTCGCCCCTTATATTGTGACTGACAAGATGGTGGAGGATTTACGTAACCAGAAACTGGCTGAAATCAGCAACTGGCGGGACGTTCAGGAAAACGCCAACATTATTTTTGAACTGGACAATCGCCGGTGGGATGGAGGCAAAGCGTCGCAGGAGCGTCTTGCGCCCGTGGTTATGGCTGCCAGTGCAGGAAAGTTACCTGTGGGATTCTTCTGGACGGATGCAGATAACCACGATGTTCCGGTGAATTTTGCGTTCCTGCAACAGCTGGAGGCAGCGATGGTGCAGGCAATGGTAATGCACGGCTTCAGAATTCACGAACGGCAGCGACAGATGAAAGAAGAGGTGACAAAGCTGACAGATATGAGCGCCATAATTGCTTACCAGCCAGGATGGCCGGAGGGGGCATAATGAGTCGCTTTACCACGCCAGCAATACTGGAAATGCTGGATCACTACCGATGGCGCGTATACGCGCCATTTTCGTTTTATCTGTCTGACAATAGCAATGATGTGATTGAGGTACCTGCAGGCTTCGTGACGGACCTTGCCAGCGTCCCGCGCATTCTGTGGATATTGTTGCCTCCTGACGGGAAGTATGCCAAAGCCGCCATTATTCACGATTACCTTTACGACAATGCATTGCGCACAAAGGCTGAAGCTGACCGGATATTCCTTGATGGGATGACGGTGCTGGGTGTGCCTAAGTGGAAGCGTATGTTGATGTATGGAGCAGTGAAGTTGTTCGGCAGAGGGCGTTATCCGATAGTGTATTAATGCTTCATTCTGTTAGTATTTAACAAATAAGTTAATGGAGATTATTAAATGAAACGGATAATTTTTCTTTTGTCGGTGCTCAGCCTTTCGGGATGCGTAAATCCATACAATTACCGTGAGGACCAGAATATTTTGGCGTCGTTTACTACGACGAAAAGTGCTGACGATACGCAGGTATGCATACTCTCTGCATGGCAACGTGAACCTCTGTTGACTCAAATCATACCCCAAAAAACTGGTAAATATTACAGTGTGCTGGCAACCGGCGATAATGTAGATGTTTACACGGATAATGGAGTTACTATTATAAATTATTATTCGTTACGGGGGGCTCTTGACGTCATGGATGGAAAGAATAAAAGAATAGCAGGTATAAAATCCTGTCTTTAATTTGTATAGAGAAAGGCCTCTGCATGTGCAGGGGCCTTTTTTTTGTGGCCTGTCCATGCCACGCTAACCGGGATACGGGCAGACAGAGCGAGCACAAAGTGGCTGGCAAACTGGTGAACGTTCGATATTGCGAGTATTGAATGATTGCCAGTCACGGTGGATTGTACTTAAGCAATATGACGGTTCAGGGCGTGTAATCTGAAACCAGCCATATATCAGCCTCTTCAAACATTTCCTGAACAGTACGGCTTATCTGTTCTTTCTCATGCTTGCTGGCGTCGGTGTTGATCGCCGACAGTGTCATCATCGGTTTAACCCGAACATCAGCATCGGGGAAGATCCGGTGCACTCTCTTTCTCAATTCGCCCAGAATGATATCTTTTGCACCGGGCAGACCATCAAAATTCCTTTTGTCATAAACGAGTTCCACGAACATTGATTATTCCTCCTTTACTGGATGTATATACAGTATTTATAATGTGTTTTTATTCGGTATTCAAGAGAGGGCGTAAACATGGGCTTTCCTTCACCTGCGGCAGATTATGTTGAAACACGAATCTCCCTCGATCAGCAGTTAATCAGCCAGCCCGCAGCGACTTATTTCATGCGGGCATCGCGTTCACATTTCAGGGAAGGGATAATCCAGGGGGCGCTGCTTGTTGTGGACGCGTCGCTTTCAGCCTGTGATGGCTCGCTGCTGATATGCGCGATAGATGGGGAATTCAGGAGCAAGCGATACCGAACTCATCCCCAGCCCCACCTTGTTAATCTGGAGAACGGGGGAATGGAGGCGCTGCCAGTAGATGATGGCGGTTACAGTTCTGCACCCGCTATATTCGGGGTGATCACGTACATCATTAATGATGCCAGGAATGGAGAGTTCGACGATTGCCCGGTGATGTGAGCACATCACTGTTAAGTGAAGTATGAAGTGGGGTTACGTGGTTGAGGTTAATTATCATTTCTGTCTGGATTGTTAGACAAACCAACCCCTACTTTTACCGCAGCGAACAACATGATGCACAGAGTGGTAATCACGGCAAATACTAATGAGAGACTAGTAATCATAGGGCTTCTTAATGTCAGATGAATTCTATTGTCAGACAACTGTATAGAGAAAAGGTTCCTGGCAATTATCGTGCTTGCTACTCAAGAGGATATTACAATCCGATAGATCGTAGTTGGCTGGTGATCTGTCGATAGTTTCACCCCAATAATTCCCCGGAGTTTCCCCGTACAGAAAACAGGCATAAAAAAACCAGCCGTAACAGGCTGGTTCTTAGAGGATTTTGGGTCGGCACGAGAGGATTTGAACCTCCGACCCCCGACACCCCATGACGGTGGCTACTGTTTTTAGGATTGCTATGTGCTAAAAGCGGAAATAAATAACAATTGTTCGATAATCACTTTTAGTGATCAGAAGCATGAAATTTCCTGTAAAAAATCCCCTGCAGCAATATGCAGGGGCTTATATATGATGCCGGGTGCCTCCCGGTAAGTCTTTGGGTAACCTCCCATGACTCGCTGCTTCAGTCGTGCATGATGAACATTCCAGCATAGAAGTCATCAGGTTAATTAGCCCTGCCGCTCAGAAGGATTCATCATAAAAGGCAAGATAGCATGAAGAGGGTGAGAGAGATATCGGCATTTAATCAGATAACAAAGAATATTTCTCTCATGTCAGTGTAGGTATTAAAATGTTGAATATGAAAAAAAGCCTGCTGTTAGCAGGCCGTAAATATTTTTAACTCATTTTTTGTTCGCTTCTGATAAATATGGTAAGAATGCAATCAAACGTGAAGCAGAGAGCATAGAAAAAAGCTATAAATATTTCCTTGCAGCATCAAGTATCTCCTGTGACGTTAACTCCCTGTCAGAAGCTACGTAAACAATACCATGAACGCTAGTTAAGGAAGGAAAGCCTGCAGACATAATCCGAAGATGCGTTTCTTCACCGTTCGGATATTCCTGCCTGATAGAGGATATACCTTCCAGAACAGTCATGACTTTACAGGATTCAGCATTAAAGAAAACAAGGACTTTTATCATATTCCACTACCCTGTTCTCTCGTGGATGTAAACAGTCAGATGCCATAAGGTAAAAGCAAAGACGTGATGCTTTCGGAGGCAGCCTCGCCTCTTACGCACTTTATTATTTAACAAGCAGTTAGCTTCTGCTTTCAGACTTTTATGCAGCAGTCCTGCACTTCATCACATCGGTCAGCACACTCATAATTGCGAAAAAATATGCTGACCTGATATTAAGAATAAACGACTTTTATCTGATTTAAGTTATGGAACTGTCTACTCAGGAATAATTCTTCATCGGTATCGCAGATCCACAAAGATTTATTTATCGCAAAGTATTACGTTTGCAGCAGCAGGGCCTTTGTCACCACTGTGAATGGCGAATTCAACTTTCTGTCCTTCAAATAAGGTCTTAAAGTTGTCGCCGTTAAGCGCAGAAAAATGAACTGAGATGTCTTTACTACCATCAAGAGGAGAGATGAAGCCAAACCCTTTGTCTTCGTTAAACCATTTTACCAAACCTTTAATTCTTATGGACATACCAACTCCTGCCACACATGATTGTATTGATAGTAAACGCATAGTATTAAACGTATGGACTCAAAAGGGGGGGATATCAGCGATAACACCTGGTAATGAGGACTACACGGAAAATCTTTTAACGTTCGTCTGTACATTGAACTGATGGGATTCATTAAGGCACGGTAATTAATAATAAGCAAATTATATTTTAGCCATCCAGAGAATCTGCAAGAGAAATTAAACTGGCAAAGGCCTCAACCTCCCTTCAGGGTGCCTGTGGTTGCGAATATCTACCTCTCCTGAATTTAAGTGCCTCAAAATAAATAGATTAAAACTTAACCACATGTGATACGGTGAGGCTCGTTCATTGAAAGGTTAATGGTTATGTCTATTATCAATTACGCAATGAAACTCTTCACCAGTGCGTCTACCGCCACTGCCGTCTGCCCTGTTTGTGGCTTAAAATCGGCTCAACTTTTGTCAAAAATCCGGCGCAATCAGGCCATGCTTTGCCCTGGATGTAAGGCTCTGTTTATCTCCCGACGCTAGCTCGGCCAAAAAACGCAGACAAAACTCATATTCTATACTTAAGTCAAATCCCAGCAGCTGTTAAATCCCTGATGCCTTACGCCCATCCTGAGAGAACGTTTCTGAACTGATTTTGCAACTGCTCCTGCATGCTAACTCTGCATCAGAGCAATGCTATGAAAATGAACCCCAGGGCGTGGTTTAACCGCCCCCATATTCCGATGAATGCTACCGAAAGCGTAACGTTTTCGGCGAACGATCCTGCCGGTGAAGGCACTCTGCAGTCAGAACTCTTTTCGACCGCCCAGATGGAACGCTACGGTCAGAAGCTCGCCCGGACCCATAAATTATCGCCGGATAAACATCCTTATTATCTTCTAAAAAGACTCGGCGAGAATGAGGCCATCATCACCCAAAGCTGTTATGAGCTTAACGCGGGTAAAAAGACCAGCATCATGCCTGCCGGGGAGTGGTTGCTGGACAATTATTATCTTATTGAGGAACAAATCCGCACGGTCCGCCAGCACTTGCCGAAAAGCTTTGGTAAAGGTCTCCCGTCGCTGATGTCGCCGCTGAATTGCCCACGAATTTACAATATTGCATCAGAGGCCATTGCTCACGGTGACGGGCGCTGGGATGTCGCCAGCCTGACCAGCTATCTCACTGCCTATCAACAGGTGACACCGCTGACGCTGGGTGAAGTCTGGGCGTTACCGGGAATGCTGCGCCTGGCGCTGATTGAAAATCTTCGTCGTATCAGTATCGAAGTGATCAAAGCGCAGCAGGACAGAACGCTGGCTGATATGTGGATAACAAAGATTTTCGGATGTGCAGAGAATGCCCCTGGCGATTTAATCATGGTGGTTGCCGATATGGCACGCTCCCGACCTACGTTAACCAGTGCATTTGTCGCAGAGCTGGTGCGGCGCCTGCAGGGGCATGGCAATGCGTTGTCGTTACCTCTGACCTGGGTTGATCAGTGCCTTCGGGAACAGGGGATCACCACCGACGTTCTCATACATAATTTCAATCAACAGCTTGCCGCCAGCCAGCTATCTGTCAGTAACAGCATCGCGGGTCTGCGATTACTGAGTGAAACGGATTGGGCTGATTTCGCCGAAACGATAAGTGTCGTCGAACAGGCATTACGCAATGATCCTGCCGGTATCTATCCTCGGATGCACTTCAATACCCGGGATCATTACCGGCACGTTGTTGAGGTCCTGGCCAGGGACAGTGTTCTCAGCGAGCCTGAAGTTGCTGACAGGGTGCTGACGCTTTCAGGGAACAGTGCTCCCGATACACTGGAACATCATGTTGGTTATTATCTCGCAGGCGAAGGTCGGCAGGCGCTGGAAATTCATCTGTTAGCAGACACCTCAAGGCTCATGCGCTTGCGGCACAGTTTCAACAGAATAACCCTGCTGTCATGGCTTGGAAGCCTGGCGTTGTTGACAATCGCAACGACCGCAACGATTTTGCACGAAACAGCCATGCAGGGCGCAGACTGGCTGTTGATCGCAGTGATATTCCCTCTGATTATCGCTGTAACTCAGTTAATGAGCGATTTACTCAGTGACGCAACCACCCGTTTTCGCGTTCCTCGCCCATTGCCGCGGATGGATTTCTCAACCGGCATTCCCCCTGACAGCGCCACTCTGTTAGTCATCCCCTGCATGCTGACCAGCCACGAAAGTTTCAGCCAGCTCCTCACCAGTCTTGAAGTCTGCTGGCTGGGGAATGAAAACGAAAATCTCAGGTTTGCGCTGCTCACTGATTTCGCTGATTCTGCAAATGAACCCTCGCCGGAAAGCCAGATGCTGCTCAGACAGGCGATCGCTGATACGCAGGCGCTGAATCGCCGCTATCCCTCCAGCCGCCCACGTTTTTATCTGCTACACCGCCAGCCTGAATGGAACCCCGCGGAAGGAACGTGGATGGGCTATGAACGCAAGCGGGGAAAACTGGCGTTACTGAATAGTTGGTTGCGCCATCCGGGGACACAATTCGTCAGCGTTGCAGACATGCCTGCTAACCTTTTACCGGGCCACATTAAATACGTCATTACCCTGGACAGTGATACGGTGCTGCCGCGCGATACGGCGCACAAACTGGTCGCGACGATGGCGCATCCGCTGAATATGCCAGAGTATGATCCGGTACACCAGAGGGTTGTCAAAGGATTTGGTATTTTACAACCCGGCCTTGCGGAGGAGATACCACGCAACGGTCAGGGACGTTACGCCGCCATGCGCAGCAGCATACCGGGCAATAATCCCTATTCGATGATGTCTTCGGATATCTATCAGGATCTTTTTGGGGAAGGATCGTTCGTGGGCAAAGGGATTTACGATGTTGACATTTTTATGCAAGCCACTGCCAACACCTGCCCGGAAAACCTGGTTCTCAGCCATGATCTACTCGAAGGATGCTATGCACGTTCGGGTCTGCTGAGTGAGGTGTTACTCTATGAACAGTACCCGAATAATTATCTGTCGGATGTTGTACGCCGTTCACGCTGGATCCGGGGGGACTGGCAACTGCTTAACTGGCTGAAACCACGTGTCAGAAGAGCCGATGGAACCCGGACCAGGAATCCGCTGACCGCGCTTTCTTACTGGAAATTACTCGATAATCTGCGTCGCAGTCTGGTCGCCCCTTCATTACTGGTATTGCTGTTCTTCACCCTGCTAGGGGTACCTAATCCTGTTTACTGGCTGGGCGTACTGTCGCTGATATGGCTGTTGCCAACTATCCTCTGCATCACCCATGACCTGCTGCATAAACCTCTGCGTCGCCGCCTGAAGCCGCATCTGTTACTGGTAGGGGCGGGCGCGCTGAAGCGTTTGTCAGGTATCGGCCTTAATTTTGCGATACTGCCGCACGAAGCCGGATATTCGCTAAAAGCGATCGCCGTGACGTTATGGCGATTGGGGATCAGCAGGCGTCACCTCAGCCAGTGGGTCAGCCACAGCCTGGACAGCAATCAGGCCGGACCCACTGTCGCGCGTTTTTATCAGGCGATGTGGCTGAATGTTGCATGTGGTGTGATGCTGATAATACTGACCGGACAATTTGCTCCACAACTGCTGGGGATTGCGTTGCCGATCGGTTTGTTATGGTGTGTGGCACCGCTGCTGATGAGCTGGCTGAGTCGCCAGCCTGCGCGTAAGGTGTTTTCGCCCAATCCGGAACAAAAACAGCTGTTGCGCCAGACAAGCCGTGAAATCTGGGCGTTTTTTGAAACCTTTGCCACAGAAAAAGAGAACTGGCTTCCGCCTGATAACTACCAGGAAATACCGCAGCCGACGGTGGCCCATCGAACTTCTCCTACCAATATTGGCCTTTCCCTCATGGCTAACCTGACGGCATGGGACTTTGGCTACCTGCCCGGCGGGGAAGTGCTACGGCGCGTGTCGCTCACGCTCGACACAATGGATAAAATGGAGCACTACCGGGGCCATCTCTACAACTGGTATGACACTCGTACGCTGGCCCCCCTCAGCCCACGCTATATCTCAAGCGTCGACAGCGGCAACATGGCAGGGCATTTGTTGACACTGCGTGCAGGGCTGTCCGCCATGCGTCATCAGCCAGTTTTAAACCGCCAACAGATACTGGCAGGACTGAACGATACGCTGGATATTCTGGAAAAACAGTGGGGTCAGAACCCGCCTGACAGCTTGCGGTTGCTGCGAAAACACTGCCTGAGCGCGGTGTCGCTCTCTCCGCAGACATTTTTCAGCGAGCTGAAAAATATGCGCACCCAGTGCAATCACCTGAACACGCTATGCCGACAGGGATCTCCTCTTCAGATGCGTTGGGCAGGACATCTGGAGCATCAACTGGTTCAGCTTTGCCATGAGTGGTCGCTGCTGCTTGGCTGGTTACCCGCATCCTGGAACGAACAGACGCTGCCGACTTTGTGTGAGCTTGCCCGCGCAACATTTACTGGTGCAGGAACCCCCCCGGCGTCAGCGACGGAGCAGGCCCGGATGCGACTCAATATTATCACTGAACTTGAACAACGGCTGGATGAGCATGCCCGGATGGATTTCGCCTTTCTGTACAGCGAACCAACCAGTCTGCTCAGTGTTGGCTATAACTGTGACACGAATATGCCTGACAAGAGCCACTACGATCTTTTGCCGTCTGAAATCCGCCTGACCAGCTTTCTTGCCATTGCCACTAATCAGCTACCTCTTAAAAGCTGGTACGCGCTGGGGCGACTGTTCACCACCATTGACAATGAAACAGCCCTGATGTCATGGAGCGGGTCAATGTTTGAATACCTGATGCCGAATCTGGTAATGCCCACCTGGCCTGGCAGTCTGCTCGATGAAATGAGTCAGTCGGCGGTTATGCGCCAGATTCATTGGGGGAAAGAACGCGGAGTACCGTGGGGCGTTTCAGAGTCTGGTTATCATGCTTTTGATGTTCAGCATAATTATCAATATCAGGCATTTGGTGTGCCGGGTCTCGGCCTGCGAAGGGGGCTTGCTGATGACATGGTTGTCGCCCCTTACGCCACACTGCTGGCGTTGATGGTTTCCCCACAGAAAGCTTGTGAGAACCTGATAAGGCTGCAAAAAAATGGCGCACTTGGTGAATACGGTTTTTATGAAGCGCTGGACTATACTCCCTCACGCCTCGCAACCGGTCAGCTCTATGCGGTGGTTCAGTCCTGGATGGCGCATCACCAGGGGATGGCGTTTCAGGCGCTGGCTCATGTGCTACTTGACGCCCCGATGACTGAACGCTTCATGTCCAGTACGGTCTTCCGCTCAGCGAGCCTGCTGTTACAGGAACGCGTGCCGGATGCAGTCGATCTGTACAGTCCGCGCCGTCATTTTGAATCTCATGAGGGCAGGGTCAAACCCGTTCGCTATGAACCCCGTATTTTCTATGGCGTGGACACGCCGGCCCCGGATATTCAACTGCTGTCCAACAACCATTATCATCTGATGTTGACCACGGGCGGCGGCGGCTATAGTCGCTGGAATAACATTGCGCTCACGCGCTGGCGCAGTGATACCACCCGCGATAACTGGGGAGCATTCTGCTATATCCGCGATATACAGACGGGGAATGTGTCGAGCAATACCTGGCAACCGACAGCCCACACCAGCGGGCATGACGAGGAAGTGATATTCACCGATGCGAGTGCTGAATTCAGACGCTCTTTCGATGGGCTCAGCGTCAAAACTCAGGTTGTGATCTCCCCGGAGGATGATATTGAGTTGCGACGACTCACACTGATTCATCGTGGTCGCCAGCCTCGCTCTCTGGAAGTGACAACCTATGCCGAAGTAGTACTGGCACCTGAAGCCAGCGATCTGGCGCACCCGGCATTTAGCAATTTGTTTATTCAGACGGAACTGGATCCTGAGCGTGACGCTATTCTTTGCCACCGGCGCCCGCGTTCTCCGGGTGAAGCGAGTTCCTGCCTGTTTCACATGATGGTGGTGCATGGCGATAACCGTCATAACGTTTCGTTTGAAACAGACAGGGCAAAATTTCTTGGTCGTGGCAGAAACCCTGCGGATGCCCAGGCAATAAAGGCAGGCGGGGCGCTCAGCAACACGTCGGGGTCAGTGCTGGATCCGATCCTGGCAATACGCCACGCCATCACTCTGCAGCCGGGGCAGCCGGTCACGATTGATATCATTTATGGCATCAGCGAGACCCGCCAGCATAGCCTGGCATTGCTGGAAAAATACCGCGATTACCCTATCGCTGATCGTGTATTTGAACTGGCCTGGTCTCACAGTCTGGTGGTGTTACGCCAGATGAACGCCAGTGAAGATGATGCCACTTTGTTTAATCGTCTTGCCAGCGCGGTACTTTACCCTGTCCAGGAGCTGCGCGCCGAAGGCCAGGCGATCAGCCGCAACCGGCGTGGTCAGTCCGGTCTGTGGGGCTGGGCAATTTCAGGTGATCTGCCGATAGTGCTGATCAGTATTACCAGCGAGGAAAGTATTGCTTCAGTGACCACACTGATTCAGGCACACCGTTACTGGAGACAGAAAGGACTGGATGTTGATTTGGTTATCCTGAATAACAGTCCCGGCGGCTACCAGCAGGGCTTACAAAATCAGATTATGGACTTAATTTATGCCGGGTCTGAAGCCAGTCTGCTGGACAAAACGGGCGGTATTTTTGTTCGTAATGGCGAGCATCTCTCTGCTGAGGATAAGTTGCTTTTGATGAGCGTGGCCTGTCTTTATCTTGATGACCGCACAGGTAATATCAATGAGCAGCTTAATCAGCGTACTCATACCCTTAAACCTCAGGCCAGAGCACTCATTCCACGGGCTGTACGCGAGCGTAATCAACATACGGACTGGAGTCCCGATATCAGTCAGTTATGCCATTTCAATGGGTACGGTGGATTTTCTCAGGATGGTCGGGAATATCAGATTGTTCTGCGGGAAGATGCGCAGACACCGGCACCCTGGTCAAACGTACTGGCAAATGCCCGTTTTGGCACTGTGATTTCAGAGGCGGGACAGGCCTACTCCTGGTATGAGAATGCACATGAATACCGGTTGACACCGTGGGAGAACGATCCTGTGAGCGATCGCAGCGGCGAGGCGTTTTATCTGCGCGATGAAGAGAGTGGTGAGTGTTGGTCACCGACGGCTTTACCTGTTCGCGGACATGGTGATTACCTGACCCGCCATGGTTTTGGTTACAGCGTGTTTGCCCATCGAGAGAATGGTATAGACAGCGAGCTGACGGTCCTGGTTGCCGAAGAGGCGCCGGTTAAACTGGCGCTCCTGACGCTCAGTAACTCTTCGGGTCGGACACGCAAACTTTCCGTCACCGGCTATGTGGAGTGGACGCTCGGAGGAACACGAACTCGCTCAGCCCCTCACATTGTGACACATACGGCCAGACCACTTGGCGGCTGCGGAGTGCTGGCGAACAACTTTTATGGCGATAACGGTAGCGGTCGTACTGCCTTTTTTGCCGTCAGCGGTAATGACTGTTCGTTGACCGGGGACCGCCGGGAGTTTATCGGTCGTAATGGTTCTCTGCACGCCCCGTCGGTCATGAAGCTACGCAGGCTTTCAGGTAAAACGGGCGCCGGTCTGGATCCCTGCGGGGCAGTACAATCGGCGGTAACATTAATTGATGGGGATCAGAGGACGTTTATTTTTATCCTCGGCGCAGAGGAGGATCATATTCGAGCTCAGGAGACGCTTGCCCGTTATATGAATGAGGAGACGGTCCGCGAGGAGCTGAACCGGGTTCACAACCACTGGCACAATGTGCTCGATAAAATTGTGGTTAACACTCCCGACACATCGGTAAATTTACTGGTGAATGGCTGGCTATTGTACCAGACGGTAGCCTGTCGCCTGATGGCTCGCAGCGGTTACTACCAGTCCGGCGGCGCATTTGGTTTTCGCGATCAACTGCAGGATACGCTGGCGCTGAGCCATGCTGATCCGAACCGGATGCGAGAACAGATGATCCTGTGTGCATCACGGCAATTTATTGAGGGTGATGTACAGCACTGGTGGCACCCGCCACACGGCAATGGAGTGCGCACTCGCTGTTCCGATGATTATCTGTGGCTTCCGCTTGCCGTTTGCCACTATGTTGAAACGACGGGGGATATGGATGTACTGGAAACACGTATTCCTTATCTGGAGGGACGTCCGCTTCAGCCTGGTGAAGAGTCTGCCTATGATACGCCGGTGATCAGCGGTACCGAAGAGACACTCTGGTTACACTGCGTCAAAGCCATTAAGTATGGACAACAGTTCGGGGAGCATGGTCTGCCTCTGATGGGGGCTGGTGACTGGAATGACGGCATGAACCGGGTGGGGATCGAAGGCAAAGGTGAAAGCGTCTGGCTGGGCTTCTTCCTGTTCGACATTTTGCAGCGGTTTGCGGCACTGGCTGATCGCAGGCTGGATGAAAGCGTCGCCTCAATGTGCCGTTCACAGGCTATGCGCCTGCAAAGCAATCTCGAAGCCCACGCTTGGGATGGTGAATGGTACCGGCGTGGATATTTTGACGATGGTACTCCCCTGGGGTCGAAGGCTTCACAGGACTGCCGGATTGATGCGATTGTGCAGAGTTGGTCTGTATTGTCCGGGGCCGCAAGCCCGGGACGGTGCGCAATGGCCATGCAGGCGCTGGATAAGCACCTTGTGGATAACGAGGGGGGACTGATAAAACTATTAACACCTCCTTTCGATGGGCACGGTCCAAATCCTGGTTACATACAGGGTTACCTGCCTGGTGTGAGGGAAAACGGAGGACAGTATACACATGGCGCTATCTGGGCTGTGATGGCATTTGCCCGAATGGGGAATGCCGAACGCGCTTGGCAACTCTGGTCAATGCTCAACCCGATAAATCATACTCTGAATACAGACTCGGCCGGGATTTATAAAGCTGAACCTTATGTCATGAGTGCTGATGTCTACAGTGTCGCTCCCCATATCGGACGTGCAGGATGGAGCTGGTATACTGGTTCTGCAGGCTGGGCCTGGCGTTTACTTACCGAGGAATTACTGGGGATAAAACGTTCCGGTGCTGACTTTACGGTTCATGCCAGGTTGCCGGATGGGTGGACATCTTTTTCTATGAGCTACCAATATGGCGAAAGCCATTATCAAATTAGTGTCTCACGCGGCGATGCAGAATATCGCGTGACACTGGATGGTGTTCTCCTCCCTGATGACAGAATACCGCTGAAGGATGATGGACAAAACCATATGGTTGAGATCATTCAGAACTGACACTGAGTCCGGAGGCGCATTAACGTCTGCCGTTAATGCGCTGATTATCCCTGAGAACATCAATCGCAGTTTGCATGGCGATTTTGTCATCCCGCCTTTTTTGTTTGCCCTGCATGAACTGAAGGTATTCCAGCAAGGTGCGGGTATTAATCGGTCGGCCCTGTTTACCCACAGCCAGCACGGCTTCGCCAAGAATAATTTTCACTGGCGGTAGTTGTGCCGGATACCAGTCAAGGGTGTCTTCTGATTTCATTATAAATCTCTCACGGAAGGGTAGTGTATCATAAATCAGACGTTCAATTTTCAATATTTGATATCCTGATTCAGACACAACTTAACATAACTTATGCCAGTTATTTTTATATTAAAGCGTATAATAATTACTGTATCCCTCAGAGAATTATTTATGTCTTATACAAAAGGGCTCAGATATTTTAAAGAAAGACCGGTTCATGTTGCCTGCCCGGTATGCGCACACAAAGCTGATCAGAAAGCAGGTAAACTAAGAAAAGATGCAGTTCTTGAGTGCCCTGCCTGCGGACTGTTGTTCAGACCTTCAGAATGCTGGTGTATCGGCGGCTGATCAGCTTCTGCCACTTAACGTCAGTGATGTCGGAAAATGACAACGTTCCTCCTGTACTGCAGTTGTCGAGGGTATGATAATGAAATCTAAAAAATCTGTTTTTATTGAAGGACATATCCTGTCAAACAGCTGTCACGGGCAGGCCGGTCAACCTTTCTGTATTCACCGGGTCAGGTTTAGTAATGGTAAATATGCGATTATCCGGGTGACATCCGGGATATGTTTCAAACCTGGCGAAATTATTCAACGAAAAGATTGCGAGTGGTTTTATAAACTTACCAAAATTCGCCTTCTTTCTTTTGAGTACCTTGAGGATGATGAATCAAGGAGACAATTTACTGAATATCAATGATAAATCCATGAATTTAATAACAGCCGTTACACGTTTCGGCAGAAACTAATTATGTGTTGAGCTACAGAGTTACATCAATGTGGCCTTTAGAACTAATATGCACAGCTATATTAATACAGATATTAACTCATAGAAAACATGGAATTAATCTGGTTATTCCCTCTGTTGTTAGGCTATCTGGTTAGAGATTTAAGAAATCATTCATCCACATATCAGCCTCTTCAAACATATCCTCCAGCATGCGGTTCAGCTTTTCCCGATCGCTTTTGCTGGCGCCGCTATTCAAGCCGTTCGCCTGCATCGGCTTCACCCTCACTTCGGCATCAGGGAAAATCTGGTGCACCCGCTTCGTCAGTTCGGCCAGAATGATCTCTCTGGCCCCTTCGAGTCCTTCAACATTACGCTTGTCATAAACCAGTTCTACGAACATACGTGCTTCACTAGTTACTGTTTGGATATACAGTATTTTTGCTTTGGCGGTTTTGTCTGTCAAGGCATGAACCACTTGTTTTTAAATTTTGGGGAACATACTGCTGGCGTGTTTGTTATCGATTTGCCCTGTAGGGCTGATGGGGGCTGGCGTTGACTAAAATTATGTGTGGGGCATGGATGGGGCAAAAGTGGTCTGTGAAGTTCGTTAAAGTTCATTAACTCTGATTTTCATCGATCTCGCTCATCCCTTGTTTTATGCGCTCCTGGACGATTTTTATCGATTTTAAAAACTATGAGTACATATTATGAAAATGTAGCAAAAAGGGTGTTTGTGCCTGAAAAGATGAACATTCTGCGTAGCGCGATTTACGCAACAGGAATAGACTGAAGCCGAGACTCTATTAAAGATGCTAAAGGTTTTTTTATGACACAACAGCCACAAGCCAAATACCGTCACGACTATCGTGCGCCGGATTACCAGATTACTGATATTGACTTGACCTTTGACCTGGATGCTGAAAAAACCGTGGTCACCGCAGTGAGCCAGGCTGTCCGTCATGGCGCGTCCGATGCGCCCCTGCGCCTGAATGGCGAAGATCTGACCCTGGTGTCGATCCACGTTAACGACGAGCCGTGGACAGAGTATAAAGAAGAAGAGGGCGCTCTGGTCATCAGTCAGTTACCGGAACGTTTTACGCTGCGTATCGTGAACGAAATTAGCCCAGCGGCCAATACCGCGCTGGAAGGACTGTACAAGTCTGGCGAAGCGCTGTGCACCCAGTGTGAAGCGGAAGGGTTCCGCCATATTACCTGGTATCTCGACAGGCCTGATGTCCTGGCGCGTTTTACCACCAAAATTATCGCTGATAAAACGCAATATCCGTTCCTGCTCTCCAACGGTAACCGCGTGGCTCAGGGTGAACTGGAAAATGGTCGTCACTGGGTACAGTGGCAGGATCCGTTCCCGAAACCGTGCTATTTGTTTGCGCTGGTGGCCGGTGATTTTGACGTCCTGCGCGACACTTTTACTACCCGCTCAGGGCGTGAAGTGGCACTGGAGCTGTATGTCGATCGCGGAAACCTGGACCGCGCGCCGTGGGCCATGACCTCACTGAAAAACTCCATGAAATGGGATGAAGAGCGCTTTGGCCTCGAGTATGACCTCGACATCTATATGATTGTCGCCGTGGATTTCTTCAACATGGGCGCGATGGAGAATAAAGGTCTGAACATCTTTAACTCCAAATATGTGCTTGCACGTACCGATACCGCCACCGACAAAGACTACCTCGATATTGAGCGCGTCATCGGTCATGAATATTTCCACAACTGGACCGGCAACCGTGTGACCTGCCGTGACTGGTTCCAGTTGAGCCTGAAAGAAGGTTTAACCGTGTTCCGCGATCAAGAGTTCAGTTCCGATCTCGGCTCACGCGCGGTAAACCGCATCAGCAATGTGCGCACCATGCGTGGTCTGCAGTTTGCTGAAGACGCCAGCCCGATGGCGCATCCTATCCGTCCGGATATGGTCATTGAAATGAACAACTTCTATACCCTGACCGTGTACGAAAAGGGCGCTGAAGTGATTCGTATGATCCACACCCTGCTCGGTGAGACTAACTTCCAGAAAGGGATGCAGCTCTACTTTGAGCGTCACGACGGTAGCGCTGCAACTTGTGATGATTTCGTGCAGGCAATGGAAGATGCGTCTAACGTTGATCTCTCCCATTTCCGCCGCTGGTACAGCCAGTCCGGTACGCCGATTCTGACCGTGCGTGATGACTACAACCCGTCAACTGAGCAGTACACGTTGACGATCGGCCAGCGCACGCCGGCCACGCCGGATCAGGCCGAAAAACAGCCGCTACATATTCCATTCGCCCTCGAGTTGTATGACAACGAAGGGAAAGTGATCCCGCTACAAAAAGGTGGTCACCCGGTGAATTCCGTGCTCAACGTCACCCAGGCAGAGCAGACGTTTGTCTTTGATAACGTCTACTTCCAGCCGGTTCCGGCGCTGCTGTGCGAATTCTCCGCGCCGGTAAAACTGGAATATAAATGGAGCGATCAGCAACTGACTTTCCTGATGCGTCATGCGCGAAACGATTTCTCTCGTTGGGATGCCGCACAAAGCCTGCTGGCGACTTATATTAAGCTTAATGTTGCTCGTCATCAGCAGGGACAACCGCTCTCGCTGCCGGTACACGTGGCTGATGCATTCCGCGCAATTTTACTGGATGAAAGAATCGATCCGGCGCTGGCGGCAGAGATCCTGACGCTGCCTTCAGTAAATGAAATAGCTGAACTGTTTGACATCATCGATCCGGTGGCGATAACCGAAGTACGCGAAGCGTTAACCCGCACGCTGGCGGCCGAGCTGGCGGATGAATTCCTTGCCATCTATAACGCTAATCATCTTGATGAGTACCGCGTTGAGCATGCCGATATTGGCAAGCGTACGCTGCGCAATGCCTGCCTGCGTTTCCTGGCCTTTGGCGAAACCCATCTGGCTGACACACTGGTAAGCAAGCAGTACCGTGAAGCGAACAATATGACCGATGCGTTGGCGGCGCTATCCGCGGCAGTGGCGGCACAACTGCCATGTCGCGACGCGCTAATGCAGGAGTATGACGATAAGTGGCACCATGACGGTCTGGTGATGGACAAATGGTTTATCCTGCAATCCACCAGCCCGGCGGATAATGTACTGGAAACAGTACGCGGTCTGCTGAAGCATCGCTCTTTCAGTATGAGTAACCCGAACCGAATCCGTTCGCTGATTGGTGCCTTTGCAGGTAGCAACCCGGCGGCATTCCATGCGGAAGATGGTAGCGGCTATCAGTTCCTGGTCGACATGTTGACTGAGCTTAATAGTCGTAATCCGCAGGTGGCGTCACGTCTGATTGAGCCGCTGATTCGCTTAAAACGTTATGATGCAAAACGTCAGGCGAAAATGCGTGCGGCGCTGGAACAGCTGAAAGGTCTGGAGAATCTCTCCGGCGATCTGTTCGAGAAGATCACTAAAGCGCTAGCCTGAGACGTTGACCTGTAGTTTTGTAGGCCGGATAAGGCGGTAACGCCGTCATCCGGCAAAATGCCCGGTGGTGCTCATGCTTACCGGGCCTACAACGTCCTGAATGTTTATCCATGCAGTCGGATTGGCTGTTCTGCCTCACCACGCTGCATTACCCGATTCAATACCTCGGCTTCCAGTTCTGTCAGACGCACGGAACCAATCCGGCGGGGTCGCGCAATATCCACCGTTAAATCCAGCCCGATTTTTCCGTCCTCAATCAGCAACACGCGATCGGCCATTGCCACCGCTTCACTGACGTCATGGGTGACCAGCAGTACGGTAAAGCCGTGCTCTTGCCATAAAGAGACGATCAGCTCCTGCATTTCAAGGCGGGTTAAGGCATCCAGTGCGCCGAGGGGTTCATCCAGCAGCAGCAAACCGGGGCGGTGAATTAATGCCCGCGCCAGGGCCACGCGCTGTTTTTGTCCGCCAGAAAGCGCTGCGGGCCACTCCTGAGCACGATTCTCCAGTCCAACGGCGGCCAACGCATCCCGGGCCGCATTGTGCCAGAGACCTTTCAGGCCCAGACCGACGTTATCGATAACCGTCTTCCATGGCAGCAGACGCGCATCCTGAAACATCATACGCGTATCATCCTGAATTTCCGCCAGTGGGGTGGTTCCGGCAAGTAATGCGCCTGAGGTGGGCGATTCCAGCCCTGCCAGCAGACGCAGTAACGTACTTTTACCACCACCGCTGCGGCCAACCACGGCAACAAACTGTCCGGCCGGAATATGCAAATCTAATTGACTGAGCACTGTATTGGCGGCGTATTGTTTTGTCACGGCGCTCAGCAACAGCGGTGTACCCTGGTTCAGGCGAGCGGTATTCATACGGTAGCCTCCTTTACATGGTAAGCCGGGTGCCAGCGTAGCCAGACTCGCTCCAGCAATTGGGCGCTGACGTCGGCAAGTTTGCCAAGCAGGGCGTAGAGAATAATGGCCACCACGACCACATCGGTTTGCAGAAATTCGCGGGCGTTCATCGCCAGGTAACCAATACCGGCATTGGCAGAAATGGTTTCCGCCACAATCAGCGTCAGCCACATCAGCCCGAGAGCAAAACGCACGCCGACCATAATCGAGGGTAGGGCGCCGGGGAGGATCACATGAACAAACAGTGAAAAGCCGGATAATCCATAGCTGCGCGCCATTTCTACCAGCCCACGATCGATATTCCGGATCCCATGCCAGGTGTTGATGTAAATCGGGAACAGCGTGCCCAACGCAACGAGAAAGATCTTGGCGGATTCATCAATGCCGAACCACAGAATCACCAGCGGGATCAGCGCCAGATGCGGTACGTTACGCAGCATTTGCACCGAGGTATCCAGCAGGCGCTCTCCCCAACGCGAAAGACCGCTGATCAGTCCCAGTGTCAGGCCAATCGATCCACCGATGGAGAATCCGAATAACGCGCGCCAGGAACTGATGGCCAGATGCTGCCAAAGCTCGCCGCTGGCGGAAAGGGCCCAGAAAGCTTCGATAACACCCTCCGGAGAGGGCAGGATGCGAGTGGACAGCCAGCCCATTGAAGATGCGAGCTGCCAGAGCGCCACCAGACCTACCGGTAAAAACCAGGGCGCGAGGCGTAATAACCACCTGTTTCTCGGCGTTGCCATTAGCAGCTCCTTAGCTTTGCGCGACTTTGCGCGGGATAAAGTCATTTGCTACCGCTTCACCTTGTTGTTGCAGGCGTTGCGGTTGCGGAATTTCTGGTATAGCAACATCCAGATGCGGGAACAGCAGCTCGCCGACTTTGTATGCCTCTTCCAGATGTGGGTATCCGGACAACACAAAGCTGTCGATTCCCAGCGCGGCATACTCGTTGATACGCGCAGCGACAGTCGGACCATCTCCGACCAGCGCGGTACCTGCACCACCGCGTACCAGTCCAACACCTGCCCACAGGTTCGGGCTAATTTCCAGTTTGTCGCGTTTACCGTTGTGCAGTGCAGCCATTCGCTGCTGACCAACCGAATCCGTTCTTGAGAAGGCGGCCTGGGCTTTGGCAATGGTGTCGTCATCAAGGTGGGCTATCAGACGATCAGCTGCCTGCCACGCCTCGTGCGTTGTCTCCCGTACGATCACATGCAGACGAATACCAAAGCGGATCTTGCGTCCGAGCGCCGCTGCTTTGGCCCGCACCTGTTCAATCTTCGCTTTCACCTGTTCCGGCGGCTCGCCCCAGGTCAGATAGAGATCAACCTGCTCGGCAGCAAGGTCTTGTGCGACATCAGACGAGCCGCCGAAATAAAGCGGTGGCCGGGGTTGTTGTACGGGAGGGAAAAACAGCTTCGCGCCGCGGACGTGAATATGTTTGCCGTTGAAATCCACCGTTTCACCTTGCAGAAGGCGTCGCCAGACCTGAGTAAATTCCGCAGAGGCTTCATAGCGCTCGGTGTGATCGAGGAACACGCCGTCACCAGCCAGCTCCTGTGGATCGCTGCCGGTCACCAGGTTAAATAACGCCCGGCCATTTGAGAGTCTGTCGAGCGTCGCAGCCTGACGTGCGGCAATAGTTGGTGAGGTGACGCTTGGACGCAGCGCGACCAGAAACTTTAATCGCTGGGTGACCGGGATCATCGAGGCGGCGACCAGCCAGGCATCTTCGCAAGAGCGTCCGGTTGGGATCAGGACGCCGGTAAATCCAAGACGATCGGCTGTTTGCGCGATTTGTTGCAGATAACCGTGATCGACCGGGCGCGAACCTTCTTCCGTTCCAAGATAATGACCGTCACCATGGGTGGGTAAAAACCAGAACATGTTCAGACTCATAATTTTTCTCCTGCCTGCTGAGTGGGTTGCCAGATACGCTGACGAATATCGATTTTTTTCGGTACCAAACGGTTGTCATAAAACAGATCGGCGGTTTGTTGTTGTAGGGCAGCAACAGAGGCGTTGACTGGCACAATGGTGGTTGGTGGGCGGTGATCCAGATAAGACGCAATTACCGGCTCGGGCAGGCCCATGGTTTTAGCCAGCAGGGATATGCTTTGCTGGCGCTGGCTGAGCGTTAACGCATCGGCCTGGCTAAAGGTATCCAGCACGCCAAGAACAAATGTGCCATTTTTCTCGGCATAAGGACGTGCAGCGAGATAAAACGAACCGGTCTGTTTGAGGTCTGAGCCGTCTTTCAGCACGCGCACATCACCTTGCAGTAACGCGGCGGAGTAGTAGGGGTCCCAGATAGCCCACGCATCAACGTTTCCTTGCTGAAAGGCCGCTCGTGCATCGGCGGGAGTCAGATAGGTCGGTTGAATATCGGTAAATTTCAGTCCGGCCTGTTGCAGCGCCCGGAGCAGTAAATTGTGGGCGCTGGAACCTTTCTGGAAGGCGACTTTATGTCCTTTAAGCTGCGCGACGCTCTGGATCGGGCTATTTTTCGGCACCAGAATCACTTCGGCTTTCGGTTTGGGCGGCTCGACGCCCACGTAAACCAGATCGGCTCCGGCGGCCTGGGCAAAAATTGGTGGAATATCACCGGTGCTGCCGAGGTCGATACTGCCGATATTGAGTGCTTCCAGCATTTGCGGTCCAGCCGGGAATTCGACCCACGAGATTTTAGTCTGCGGATAGCGTTTCTCCAGTAGCTGATGGCTTTTGGCCAGTACCATACTGACGCTTCCTTTCTGGTAACCAATGCGCAGAGCATCGGGGGCCGACTCTGCGGCATGCCCCAGAGTTGACAGCGACAACAACCCGGTCAGTGCCAGCCATGACGTGTGACGCTTGAGAAGATCAAGCATGGGCGGTACCTCGCAGGGTGTTCAGTTGGGGAAGTTGGACATCACGACGATGCAACGCCAGCCAGAAGGTATCGAGCGCACTGTCCAGACGCTGCTGAAGGTTGGGCGTAAACTGAGGTTTATGTTGATAATCAATTACCTGTGAATCATCGGCAAACACACCGTGCAGGATCTCCTGGGCCTTTAATGCGCTCAGTACCGGTTTCAGCGCGTAATCGACGGCAAGTAAATGCGCCACACTGCCGCCGGTCGCCAGCGGCAAAACTACTTTCCCTTCCAGCGCCCGCTCGGGGAGCAGATCGAGCAGGGTTTTCAGGGCGCCAGAGTAAGCGGCTTTATAGACTGGTGTTGCGACAATCAGCCCGTCTGCATCCTGCAATTGTTCGATAAATGTGTTCAGCGCCGGACTGTCGAAACGGGCATAGATCAGGTCTTCTGGGGCAAAGTTGTGCAGATTCCAGTGAAAAACTTCCACATCCTGTCCGTTCAGTTTTTCTCGGGCATATTCCAGTAACGCGCTGGAGCGAGAAGGAAAGCGAGGGCTCCCCGCCAGAGTGATGACACGCATAATTTCATTCTCCCCTTATAACCAATTGTTTGCTTTTAATTAACATTGATAACAATTTGTGCAGTCTGGCAGAGAGGCTTTGTTTATCGAAATGATTTATACGGGATAGAAAAGTTGGAAATTGAATAAAAAGGCAGAGGCGAGGAAAACGATTGCTATTTATTGCCGCAGGTCAATTCCCTTTTTGCTCGCGATCGCACATAATACGCCCCCGGTTTGCACACCGGGAATCCAGGAGAGTTCATGTACTACCCCTTCGTTCGTAAAGCCCTTTTTCAGCTCGATCCAGAGCGCGCTCATGAATTGACATTCCAGCAATTACGTCGTATTACCGGCACGCCGCTTGAAGCGCTTGTGCGCCAGAAAGTACCGGCAAAACCGGTCACCTGTATGGGGTTGACGTTCAAAAATCCGCTCGGGCTTGCTGCCGGACTGGATAAAGACGGGGAGTGCATTGATGCGCTCGGCGCTATGGGATTTGGTTCCATTGAGATTGGTACCGTGACGCCGCGTCCTCAGCCGGGTAACGATAAACCGCGTCTGTTCCGTCTGGTCGATGCAGAAGGTTTGATCAACCGTATGGGGTTTAATAACCACGGGGTTGATAACCTGGTTGAGAATGTTAAAAAATCGCATTTCGACGGTATTCTGGGGATTAATATTGGTAAGAATAAAGATACCCCAGTAGAGAACGGCAAAGATGACTATCTGATTTGTATGGAAAAAGTCTATGCTTATGCTGGTTATATCGCGATTAATATCTCTTCACCGAATACGCCGGGATTACGTACGCTGCAATACGGCGATGCGCTGGACGATCTCCTGACGGCAATTAAAAATAAGCAAAATGATCTGCAAGCGATCCACCATAAATATGTTCCGGTGGCGGTAAAGATCGCACCGGATCTTTCTGTGGAAGAACTGATCCAGGTCGCCGATAGTTTAGTTCGTCATAATATTGATGGTGTAATTGCGACTAACACCACCCTCGATCGTTCTCTCGTTCAGGGAATGAAAAATTGCGATCAAATGGGGGGCCTGAGCGGTCGACCGTTGCAATTAAAAAGTACAGAAATTATTCGCCAGTTGTCTCAGGAATTAAAAGGTCAGCTGCCGATTATTGGCGTTGGTGGTATCGACTCGGTGATTGCTGCACGTGAGAAAATAGCTGCTGGAGCAACCCTCGTACAGATTTATTCGGGCTTTATTTTTAAAGGTCCGCCGTTGATTAAAGAAATCGTCAGCAATATCTGAATGCTATCTTAATCACAATCCAGGGCTTTATTTCTGGCCCTGGTTGTTTTATATTCTTTTACTGTTGCTTATTTAAACATTCTGAGCTTTTATTATTAGGGCAATAAACGAAGCGGCAAAAGGATACTGTCGTAACGGTGATGATTAAGGAAAGGAGAGAAACTGATGCGAATTAAACCCGACGATAACTGGCGCTGGTATTATGATGAAGAGCACGATCGTATGATGCTCGATTTAGCCAATGGCATGTTATTCCGTTCGCGTTTTGCTCGTAAAATGCTCACTCCTGATGCTTTTTCTCCGTCGGGTTTTTGTGTTGATGACGCCGCGCTTTATTTTTCCTTTGAAGAAAAATGTCGCTATCTGGATTTAGCCAAAGAGCAAAAAGCGGAACTGGTGCTTAATGCGCTGGTGGCGATTCGTTATCTCAAACCACAAATGCCAAAAAGCTGGCACTTTGTCGCACACGGTATTAACTGGTCGCCGGTCGTGGGTGACGCAGCCTGTGTTGATTTAAGCGATACCGATGAACAGGTAAATCTGTTGGTGGTTGAGCCGGGTGAAAACGCCGCGCTTTGTCTGCTTGCACAACCTGGTGTGGTTATCGCCGGGCGTACGATGCAACTTGGCGACGCGATTAAAATAATGAATGACAGACTGAAACCGCAGGTTATTGCCGACAGTTTCAGCCTTGAGCAGGCGGTTTAACTCTCCAGCCTGATAGTTGTTTTAGGAACACAGCTGCAGCACAGAATTGTCCCGTCATCGCCAATCGCTGATTTTTTCAGCGGGCTAACCTCGCCTTCTACCAGTCGAATTCGACAGCATCCGCAAATGCCTGCCCGGCATGAATAGGGAACCCGGATACCCTGGTTTTCCAGCTGCTCAAGCAATACCTGCTGATTATTTCCGCGAAAGGTCTGTCCCTGCCAGTCAATAAGCACCGTGGCATCAGGTTGTTGTTCGGGTGCAGTATCGTCTGATTCAGTCGCGCCGTACGCTCTGGCGGGGCCGGTTGCCAAAATTTCTACCTCATCGCCGACGCGAATAACGCCACTGTTACGCGCGATAAGATTCTGACCGAAATCGACATCGCCGTTATCTACCGCAGTACGGAAGGTTTGCAGTGTGGCGAGTGGTTCGCCGGTTGGATGTTTCTGGCCTTTTTCCGGGCTAACGGTCGTGAAAATACACCGGCTACAGGGTTTTGCTACATCAAAAATGACGTCGCCAATACGAATCACTTTCCAGGTATCTTCTTCCCAGGCGCCAGCTCCCGAGACCACCAGATTGGGGCGAAACTGTTCCATTTTGACACTTGCAGGACAGCGCTGTTGCACATCACGCAGAGATGCTTCGTTGGCCAGCAGGTAGGGATATCCATCGGCGAAGGACAAAGGTACATCGGCGTGGCGCTTCACCCGGCGCGTTAGCTGCGGGCCGACCCAGCGTAACTGCACGTCACGGGAGAAAAAGCCGCTAAGCCACTGGTTAATAGCCACTGGCGCAATGCGCGCGGTAAAATGGTTTCCCCACACTTCCGTCGGCGCATCCTGGGAAGCGAAGTCGGCAAATCGCACGAGGGCGCTGCTGCCGTCTGGCGCTGTAAGATGCAGTCCATCGTGGAATGGGGAAGGGGTAAAGCGAACCATTTGTGGGAACTGGCGGGCGGTTATAAACGTTCCGTCAGGTTCAGTGATCATAAATATGCGATCAAAGGCGAGACCGCTAACGTCTGCCAGGGCGTGCGTGAGTCCAATTCCACGCATTGATTTAACCGGATGAATAAAAAGTCGGGTTAACGTGACCACTGTACAGCCCCTCGAATGAAAATAAGCCTTCAACTTTATGACATACAGCCCATATTAGCTATAATGCGCAGCAATTTTCTCGGAGTAAAAGTGACATTATGAATTCTCTGTTTGCCAGTACGGCCCGCGGGCTGGAAGAGCTGTTAAAAACTGAACTGGAAAACCTCGGCGCGCTGGAGTGTCAGGTCGTTCAGGGTGGGGTCCATTTTAAGGGCGACACGCGGCTTGTTTACCAGAGCCTGATGTGGAGCCGCCTGGCCTCGCGCATTATCCTGCCGATGGGAGAGTGCAAGGTCTACAGCGATCTTGATCTGTACCTCGGCGTTCAGGCTATCGACTGGACAGAGATATTTAATCCCGGTGCTACCTTTGCCGTCCACTTTAGCGGCCTGAACGAGACTATTCGTAACAGCCAGTATGGCGCACTGAAGGTCAAGGATGCGATTGTTGATGCCTTTACCCGCAAAAATCTGCCGCGTCCGAATGTGGATCGTGAATCCCCGGATCTGCGCATTAACGTCTGGTTAAACAAAGATACCGCCAGCATCGCGCTCGATCTGAGCGGTGACGGTTTACATCAGCGTGGCTATCGCGATCGCGCGGGTCAGGCGCCGATTAAAGAGACGCTGGCCGCCGCTATTGTTATGCGTTCTGGCTGGCAGCCGGGAACCCCGTTACTCGATCCGATGTGCGGCTCCGGCACGCTGCTGATTGAAGCGGCGATGTGGGCAACCGATCGCGCGCCGGGCCTGCACCGTGGGTACTGGGGCTTCAGCGGTTGGGCGCAGCACGACGAAGCCGTCTGGCAAGAAGTTAAAGCCGAGGCGCAGGTGCGTGCGCGTAAGGGACTGGCTGACTATACCTCGCATTTCTACGGCTCTGACAGCGATGCGCGCGTGATTGAAAAAGCGCGTAGTAACGCTCGCCGCGCCGGTATCGCCGATCTGATGACGTTTGACGTTAAAGATGTCGCCAAACTGAGCAATCCGCTGCCGAAAGGACCGTATGGGACGGTTATCAGTAACCCGCCTTACGGCGAGCGTCTGGATAGCGAACCTGCTCTGATTGCCCTGCACAGCCTGCTGGGCCGTACGATGAAAAACCAGTTTGGCGGCTGGAATTTGTCGCTGTTCAGCGCCTCTCCGGATCTGCTCAGCAGCCTGCAATTACGTGCCGACAAGCAGTTCAAAGCGAAAAACGGCCCGCTGGATTGCGTGCAGAAGAATTATCACGTTGCAGAGACCACCGCGGACAGCAAGCCAGCCACGGTAGCGGAAGATTATGCCAACCGCCTGCGCAAGAATATTAAGAAGCTGGAAAAATGGGCGCGTCAGGAAGGCATTGAATGCTATCGCCTGTATGACGCTGACCTGCCGGAATACAACGTTGCAGTAGATCGTTACGGTGACTGGGTCGTGGTTCAGGAATATGCCCCGCCGAAGACGGTCGATGCGCAAAAAGCACGTCAACGTCTGTTCGACATCATTTCCGCCACGCTGTCAGTATTGGAAATCGCACCAAACAAATTGGTGCTGAAAACCCGTGAGCGTCAGAAAGGCAAGAATCAGTATCAGAAGATGAATGAGAAGGGTGAATTCATTGAGGTAAGCGAGTACAACGCGCGCCTGTGGGTGAACCTGACCGACTATCTTGATACGGGCTTATTCCTCGATCACCGTATTGCGCGCCGCATGCTGGGACAGATGAGTAAAGGTAAGGACTTCCTCAACCTGTTCTCCTACACCGGCAGCGCCAGCGTACATGCAGGATTGGGCGGTGCGCGTAGCACCACGACGGTCGATATGTCGCGTACCTATCTGGAATGGGCGGAACGCAACCTGCGTCTGAACGGCCTGAGCGGTCGCGCTCACCGTTTAATTCAGGCAGATTGCCTGGGCTGGCTGCGCGATGCCAATGAACAGTTTGATCTGATTTTCATCGATCCGCCGACGTTCTCTAACTCAAAACGTATGGAAGACTCGTTTGATGTGCAGCGCGATCATCTGGCGCTGATGAAAGATCTGAAACGTCTGCTGCGTAAAGACGGCACGATCATGTTCTCCAACAACAAACGTGGGTTCCGTATGGATCTCGACGGTTTGGCTGAACTGGGATTGAAAGCACAAGAAATTACCCAAAAAACGCTTTCCCAGGACTTTGCCCGTAACCGTCAGATCCACAATTGCTGGCTGATTACCGCAGCCTGAAAGGATAAATAAATGTCATTAATCAGTATGCATGGTGCATGGCTGTCGTTCAGCGATGCGCCACTTCTTGATAATGCAGAACTGCATATCGAAGATAACGAACGCGTCTGTCTGGTTGGCCGTAACGGCGCAGGTAAGTCGACGCTGATGAAGATCCTGAACCGTGAGCAGGGTCTTGACGACGGACGTATTATTTATGAGCAGGATCTGGTTGTGGCGCGTCTGCAACAGGATCCTCCGCGTAATGTTGAGGGCAGCGTGTATGATTTCGTTGCCGAGGGTATCGAAGAACAGGCCGAATATCTGAAGCGTTATCACGATATTTCGCGTCTGGTGATGACTGATCCGAGCGACAGAAATCTGAATGAGATGGCGCGGGTTCAGGAAATGCTCGATCACCACAATCTGTGGCAGCTCGAAAGCCGTATTAATGAAGTGCTGGAGCAGTTGGGGCTGGATCCAAACGCCGCACTTTCTTCGCTTTCTGGCGGTTGGCTGCGTAAAGCGGCGCTGGGTCGCGCGTTAGTGAGCAATCCGCGTGTACTGCTGCTGGATGAACCAACGAACCACCTGGATATTGAAACAATCGACTGGCTGGAAGGGTTTCTGAAATCCTTCAATGGGACAATCATCTTCATTTCCCATGACCGTTCATTTATACGCAATATGGCGACGCGTATTGTCGACCTCGATCGTGGCAAGCTGGTGACTTATCCGGGTAACTACGATCAGTATCTGCTGGAGAAAGAAGAAGCGCTGCGCGTAGAAGAGCTACAAAACGCAGAGTTTGATCGCAAGCTGGCGCAGGAAGAGGTCTGGATCCGTCAGGGTATCAAAGCGCGTCGTACCCGTAACGAAGGCCGCGTGCGCGCGCTGAAAGCCATGCGTCGCGAGCGTGGCGAACGTCGCGAAGTGATGGGCACGGCGAAGATGCAGGTCGAAGAGGCGAGCCGTTCAGGCAAGATTGTTTTCGAAATGGAGAATGTGGATTACCAGGTTGATGGAAAGCAACTGGTAAAAGATTTCTCCGCACAGGTACAGCGTAGCGACAAAATTGCGCTAATCGGACCGAACGGCTGCGGCAAAACAACGCTGCTGAAGCTAATGTTAGGCCAGCTTCAGGCTGACAGTGGACGCATTCACGTCGGCACCAAGCTGGAAGTGGCCTATTTCGATCAGCACCGCGCCGAACTGGATCCAGATAAAACCGTGATGGACAACCTGGCTGAAGGTAAGCAAGAGGTGATGGTTAACGGTAAACCTCGCCATGTGCTGGGTTACCTGCAGGACTTCCTGTTCCATCCGAAACGTGCGATGACACCAGTGCGTGCGCTCTCTGGTGGGGAACGAAATCGCCTGCTGTTGGCGCGTCTTTTTCTGAAACCCAGCAATCTTTTGATTCTCGATGAACCAACAAACGATCTTGACGTCGAAACGCTGGAACTGCTTGAAGAACTAATTGATAGCTATCAGGGGACTGTACTGCTGGTAAGCCACGACCGTCAGTTTGTGGATAATACTGTAACTGAATGCTGGATCTTCGAAGGCGGCGGTAAAATTGGTCGTTATGTCGGCGGTTATCATGACGCGCGCAGCCAGCAATCTCAGTATGTGGCGTTTAAACAACCGATCGCGAAAAAAACAGAGGAAGCCGTTGCTCCTAAAGCAGAAATTGTCAAACGTGGCACGAGCAAACTAAGCTATAAACTGCAACGCGAACTGGAGCTGCTCCCCGCTCAGCTTGAAGAACTGGAAGCTAAACTGGAAAGGCTACAAGCTCAGGTTGCTGACGCCGCTTTTTTCAGCCAGCCACATGAGCAAACACAACAGGTATTAGCTAATCTGAACGAAGCGGAACAAGAACTTGAGCAAGCCTTTGAGCGCTGGGAGTATCTTGAGTCTTTGAAGAACGGCGCATAATTTAAAGGAGCACATATGTGCGAACATCACCATGCCGCGAAGCATATTTTGTGCTCGCAGTGTGACATGCTGGTGGCGTTACCTCGCCTTGAGCATGGTCAGAAAGCGGCATGTCCACGATGTGGCACTACGTTAACGGTTGAATGGGACGCGCCGCGGCAGCGTCCTACAGCCTATGTGTTAGCAGCATTGTTCATGCTGCTTTTATCAAACCTCTTTCCCTTTGTGAATATGAACGTCGCAGGGGTGAGTAGTGAAGTCACGTTGCTGGAGATCCCCAGCGTTCTCTTTTCTGAAGACTACGCCAGTCTCGGCACCTTCTTTTTATTATTCGTGCAGTTGGTTCCTGCGTTTTGCCTGCTGACTATCCTGCTGCTGGTGAATCGGGTGCAGATGCCCGCCAGACTTAAGGCGGGTCTTGCACGCGTCCTGTTCCAGTTAAAAAGCTGGGGGATGGCGGAAATCTTCCTCGCCGGCGTGCTGGTCAGCTTCGTTAAGCTGATGGCTTACGGTGATATCGGCGTGGGCAGCAGCTTTATTCCGTGGTGCTTCTTTTGTGTTTTGCAACTGCGTGCATTCCAGTGCGTTGACCGTCGCTGGCTGTGGGATGATATTGCGCCAATGCCTGTCATAAAGCAGGCCTTAAAGCCTGGCGTGCCGGGTATTCGACAGGGACTGCGTTCCTGCTCTTGCTGCACTGCGATACTTCCCGCTGATGAGCGGGTGTGCCCACGCTGTCAGACGAAAGGCTATGTGCGGCGTAAAAACAGTCTGCAATGGACGTTGGCATTACTGTTTACGTCAATCATGCTTTATCTTCCTGCCAATATTTTGCCGATTATGATTACCGATTTGCTCGGGTCAAAGCTGCCATCAACGATACTAGAGGGGGTGGTTTTAATCTGGAGCGAAGGCTCTTATCCGGTGGCTGCGGTTATCTTTATCGCCAGTATTATGGTGCCGACGTTGAAAATGATCGCCATTGCCTGGCTATGCTGGGACGCCAAAGGGCACGGCAAACGCGACAGTGAACGTATGCACCTGATTTATGAAGTTGTGGAATTTGTCGGTCGCTGGTCAATGATCGACGTCTTTGTGATTGCGGTACTCTCTGCGCTGGTGCGTATGGGAGGGTTAATGAACATTTATCCTGCAATGGGTGCTTTGATGTTTGCTTTAGTCGTCATTATGACAATGTTTTCTGCGATGACATTTGATCCGCGTCTGTCGTGGGACCGTGAACCAGAACCAGGCCATGAGGAGTCCTGACAGCATGGAATCTAAAAGTGGGGAAGCCAAAGTGCAAAAGGTAAAAAACTGGTCGCCCGTGTGGATATTCCCTATCGTCACTGCACTCATTGGCGCGTGGGTTCTGTTTTATCACTACAGTCATCAGGGGCCACAGGTCACGCTTATCACCACCAATGCCGAAGGTATTGAAGGGGGTAAAACGACGATTAAGAGCCGCAGCGTGGATGTTGGTATCGTCGAGAGCGCAACCCTGACTGATGATTTGACCCATGTGGAGATTAAAGCGCGTCTTAACTCCGGAATGGAAAAGCTGCTGCATAAAGATTCTGTCTTTTGGGTGGTGAAGCCCCAGGTAGGACGTGAAGGTATCAGTGGGCTCGGTACGCTATTGTCCGGGGCTTATATTGAACTTCAGCCTGGCAATAAAGGCAGTAAGCTGGAAAATTACCAACTGCTGGATTCACCGCCGCTGGCCCCGCCAGATGCAAAAGGGATCCGTGTGATTCTGGACAGCAAAAAAGCCGGTCAGTTGAGCCCAGGCGATCCGGTCCTTTTCCGCGGTTATCGTGTGGGCTCGGTTGAAACCAGCACATTTGATGCGCAAAAGCGTACGATCAGCTATCAGCTTTTCATCAATGCGCCTAACGATCGTCTGGTGACCAGTAATGTGCGTTTCTGGAAAGACAGCGGAATCGCCGTAGATCTCACCTCAGCAGGTATGCGCGTAGAAATGGGATCGCTCTCCACGCTGTTTGGCGGTGGTGTAAGTTTTGATGTGCCAGAAGGTTTAGAGCAGGGCGAGCCGGTCGCACAACAGTCAGCGTTTAATCTTTATGACGATCAAAAAAGTATTCAAGATTCACTGTATACCGATCATATTGATTACCTGATGTTCTTTAAAGACTCGATTCGTGGCCTACAGCCTGGTGCACCGCTGGAATTCCGTGGCATCCGCTTGGGTACGGTGAGTAAAGTACCTTTCTTCTCACCGAATATGCGTCAGGTATTTAACAATGATTACCGCATTCCGGTGCTGGTGCGTATTGAACCTGAACGTCTGAAGGCGCAACTGGGAGAAGATACCGATGTTGGCGCTCATCTGGAGCAACTGCTTAAACGTGGATTACGGGGATCGCTGAAAACCGGGAACCTGGTGACCGGCGCGCTGTATGTCGATCTCGACTTCTACCCGAAAGAACCGCCAATTACCGGGGTGCGTGAATTTAACGGTTATCAGATAATCCCGACCGTGAGCGGTGGTCTGGCGCAGATTCAACAGCGTCTGATGGAAGCGTTAGATAAGATCAATAATCTGCCGTTGAACCCGATGATCGAGCAGGCAACCAATACGCTGTCGGAAAGCCAACGCACGATGAAACATCTGCAAACCACGCTGGATAACATGAACAAGATCACGTCCAGCCAGTCGATGCAGGATCTGCCAGCGGATATGCAGAACACGCTGCGTGAACTGAATCGTAGTATGCAGGGCTTCCAGCCGGGTTCCGCGGCCTACAACAAGATGGTGGCGGATATGCAGCGTCTTGATCAGGTGCTGCGTGAACTGCAACCGGTACTGAAAACGCTGAACGATAAGAGTAATGCGCTGGTATTTGAAGCGAAGGACAAAAAAGATCCAGAGCCGAAGAGGGCGAAACAATGAAAAAGTGGCTAGTGGTGATGATGGCGGTCTGGCTGACGTCATGCAGCTCCAGCGGAGAAAATAAAAGCTATTACCAGCTTCCTATCGCGCAAGGGGGCGTACAAAGCTCCGCCAACCAGGGAAACCGTCTGTTGTGGGTTGAGCAGGTTGCAGTACCTGATTATCTGGCTGGTAATGGGGTGGTTTACCAGACCAGCGATGTGCAATATGCAATAGCCAATAATAATCTCTGGGCCAGCCCATTAGATCAGCAATTGCGCAATACACTGGTTGCGAACCTCAGTATGCAGTTGCCTGGCTGGGTTGTCGCTTCACAGCCGCTGGGAAGCACTCAGGACACGCTGAACGTTACCGTGACCGGCTTTCACGGTCGGTACGATGGTAAGGTTATCGTTAGCGGTGAATGGTTGCTGAATCATCAGGGACAACTGATCAAACGTCCATTCCACATCGAAGCTGTACAGACTAAAGATGGCTACGATGAGATGGTGAAGGTTCTTGCCAACGCCTGGAGTCAGGAGGCGACCGCCATTGCTCAAGAGCTGAAACGCATCCCATAAGCTTAAATAATTGTAAATTATGCCGCCCCTGGTTCATTGCCCGGGGCGGTTTTTTTTATTTTTTTAGCCGTGGAGATAGCTGTTCTGACTGACTATTTTTGTACAAATGATTTAGAGGCTAGCTCACAAATATGACACTGGCGTGAATTTTGCGCATTGACGAGCCTGGTGTTTAGGGGTATTCGTTTAGTGTGATTGCACACTTAGTAATCACTGTTTTCTTTTCCACCAGACCCAAAAATGAGGGAAACGAGGCATGAAGAGACAAAAACGAGATCGCCTGGAACGGGCACATCAACGTGGATATCAGGCCGGCATTGCCGGACGCTCAAAAGAAATGTGTCCCTATCAGACGCTGAATCAGAGGTCATACTGGCTGGGAGGCTGGCGAGAAGCCATGGGGGATAGGGTTTTAATGGCCTGATTCTGTCTCTTTAGATAAAAGAAACCTCCGCAGAGCGGAGGTTTCGCCTTTTTGCATGCCAGATAAGACGTAGAAAACTTAATATCTGGCTGCTACGCAGTCCTTGATTAGAATGCGGAAGTGTCCTGGAAAAGACCCACTTTCAGATCGTTTGCAGTGTAGATCAGACGACCATCAACCAGCACTTCACCATCAGCCAGGCCCATGATCAGGCGACGGTTAACGATACGTTTGAAGTGAATGCGGTAAGTGACTTTCTTCGCAGTCGGCAGAACCTGGCCGGTGAATTTGACTTCGCCTACGCCCAGTGCACGGCCTTTACCTTCGCCGCCCAGCCAGCCGAGATAGAATCCAACCAGTTGCCACATGGCGTCGAGACCCAGGCAGCCCGGCATCACCGGATCGCCGATAAAGTGACAACCGAAGAACCACAGGTCTGGGTTGATATCCAGTTCAGCTTCAACATAACCTTTGTCAAAGTTGCCACCGGTTTCGGTCATCTTGATGACACGGTCCATCATCAGCATGCTTGGTGCTGGCAGTTGTGGCCCTTTAGCGCCAAACAGCTCACCGCGACCAGAGGCAAGAAGGTCTTCTTTCGTATAGGATTCGCGTTTATCTACCATGTTCTCTGTAAGCCTTATTTTATTGAAGCACGCAGGATAGCTAACACGTGTACGCTGAACAAGTCCGATCAGTTCGGAATAATCCAGTTCAGCCAACGTAGCGGCCATGGAAAACGGTGACGACCTTCCTGTTGCGTAGCCGTGGCAATACGCTCCTGAATGGTTTGCATCAGCGTTGTCTGGCCTTCGCCATCCCACACCAGATTTAACAACAGTGGCAGCGCATCAGTCACGTCGTCCACCGCCCAGATAGTGAATTTTTCTTCTTCTATGGCCTGTAGCAGCGCAGGCTGCAGGCTGAGGTGTCTGACGTTAGCCGAAGGAATGATAACGCCCTGCGTGCCTGTCAGCTCACGCTGCTGGCAGATGGCGAAGAAACCTTCAATTTTCTCATTCAGACCACCGACAGGTTGCGCCCGACCAAACTGATCGACAGAACCGGTAATAGCGATACTTTGATTAACAGGAACGTCGGCGAGGGCGCTAATCAATGCGCACAGTTCTGCCATGGACGCGCTGTCACCGTCCACTTCACTGTAAGATTGCTCAAAGGTCAGCGAGGCAGAGAAGGGGATTTGTTGCTCAAGCTGGAGTTCCGACATCAGGAACGCCTGCATAATCATCATACCCTTGGCATGAATATTTCCGCCGAGCTCGGCTTTGCGCTCAATATCCGTAAACTCGCCGTCGCCAATATGCACGACGCAGCTGATACGAGAAGGCTCGCCAAATGCGCGTGGGTGGCCTGGAAACTCAATCACCGACAAGGCGTTGATCTGGCCAATACGCTCGCCTTCTGTCTCGATAAGGATCTGCTCTTGCAGAATTTCATCCTGCATGCGTTCAGCCAGGAATCCCTCACGCCATTCGCGCTGAGCCAGCATCAGGCTGAACTGCTCAGCGTTGCAGGTTTCGCCCTCGCATAACGGAGCCACCTCTTTGAACTGTCGGGTGATCCACAGCGGGTTAAGCGGCAATGTATCCTGTTCACCTGTATAGCGAACGGCTTCACGGATCAAAACCTGCCAGGCATCAGGAGCGGGGTAAGGCAAATTATTGCGCATAGCAGTATGCGTGACCCACTGACACCACTGCGTCATGGCTTCGGCATCCACTATCTGCAGATTATCTTCAAACTCGCTGTAAATAGCCTGCTCAGCCAGCTCTGGTTCCATGTCCTGGAAATCCGCCAGCGATTCACGCTCACCCACCAAAATCACTTTCAGTTTAAGCGGCATAGGCGGAACGGAGACTGGCAGCGGGCGAGACTCATCAAAAGCCACCCAATCAAAACGCTCGTGGCTGACAATGGCTTTCAGGCGCATCCACAACAGAGGTTGGGCCAACAGCGTGCGCAATGAGATAACCAGCACACCCCCATTGGCCTGATGTACCAGACCTGGCTGCAGCGTAATTTCGCCATTGAACTGACGCAGACAGCCAAACAGTTGTTCGGCTTCGGCCCAGTCAGCGCTGACCACCTGCGTCAACGTCGCAAAATTGTCTTCCGCTTTCTCAGCTGTACGATAACGAATAGTGTGACCGGAGATGTCGTAATGGCCGCCAGTCAGGCTTCCTGCATCCGTGTGCAAGGGACGTGCAGCCTTTGCAATAAGGTTGAGATACTCAAGCTCTTCCGGTGCTTTTACCAACATGAACGAGGATGTTGTCCAGTGCTGAAGAAGCTGCTCTAGCGCAAATTGTAAACGTGGCTGAGTATCACTAAGTAAGGTGTCGGTGTCGTCAGTGACGTGCGGCTGTGCAAATACTTCCTGATAACTGTCGGTATCAGGAACCAGATCACGCCATGCAAGTTTCGTAATGGTCAAAGTTGATGTTTTTTAGTCTGTTGTAAAAAACGAGATTATACCGTAACCCTCACCACTAAACACCTGGAAAGCGCCGCGAAACGGTTGTGATGACGCGCGGCAGTTCACAGGCTGGATATTCTTTTCTTCAGATGCCGAAAAAGCTGATATTCTGATAAGAGTTACACGGTAACATTGAGATCGCAATGAAATATCAACAACTTGAAAACCTTGAAAGCGGCTGGAAATGGAAGTATCTGGTGAAGAAGCATCGTGAGGGGGAATTAATCACCCGTTACGTCGAGGCCAGCGCTGCCAAAGAAGCCGTTGATTTATTGCTAACCCTCGAAAATGAACCGGTTCGGGTCAATACCTGGATTGAAGAACACATGAATTCTGCGCTGCTTAATCGTATGAAACAAACCATACGTGCCAGGCGCAAGCGGCACTTTAATGCTGAGCATCAGCATACGCGGAAGAAATCAATCGATCTGGAATTTATGGTCTGGCAGCGTCTGGCTGGTCTTGCGCAGCGGCGTGGCAAAACGCTTTCTGAAACCATTGTGCAGTTGATTGAAGACGCAGAGCATAAAGAGAAGTACGCGAACAAAATGTCGACATTGAAACAGGATTTACAGGCGTTGCTGGGAAAAGAGTAGCGGTTGACTGGTTTTATGCGTGGCTTACTTTGAATGAAAACAGATGAAAAAAAACCCCGCATAGCGGGGTTTTTTATAAGACGATAACTTAAGCCTGAGGCTGAGTTACAACGTCTTTGATGCCTTTAACTTCGATCTCAACACGACGATCCGGAGCCAGGCAGTCGATCAGTGCAGCGCGAGCTTTCACGTTGTCACAGGTGTTGCCAGTAACTGGGTTGGATTCACCCATGCCACGTGCAGAGATTTTGTCAGAAGGAATACCTTTAGAGATCAGGTAATCAACAACGGACTGAGCACGTTTCTCGGACAGCGCCTGGTTGTAAGCGTCAGAACCGATGCGGTCAGTGAAGCCCAGAACCACTACGGAACCGTCTTTCGGATCCAAGTTGCTCAGCTGGCTGTACATCTGGTCCAGAGCCTGCTGGCCTTCTGGTTTCAGAGTTGCTTTGTTGAAGTTGAACAGAACGTCAGACTTCAGAGTGAAGTGCTTGGTCTGTACTTCTGGAGCCGGAGCCGGAGCAACAACTACTGGAGCTGCTTCTTCCTGCTGACCGAAACGGTAAGAAACACCAACGCTCAACAGACCGTTATCCGGACGACCACCAACGGTGTTCGCGTCACCGATGTTGTTGGTCCACTGGTATTCCAGACGGGTAGCGATGTCAGGAGTAATTGCGTACTCTACGCCACCAGCGAATACTGGGGATACACCAGTGTCGTGGTCTTTGAAGCCGTTGCTGCTTTTAGCGTCTGCACGCCAAACCATACCACCCAGACGAGTATAAACGTCCAGATCGTCAGTGATTGGGTAACCCAGTTTAGCGGTCAGCTGAACGCCCTGAGCTTTGAAAGCGCCATTTTGATTGGTAGCGTCAGCAGTGCCTTTGTACGGCATACGACCTAACCAGTCGTAACCCATTTCGAAACCAACGTACGGGTTAACCTGATAACCACCGAACGCGCCAGCACCCAGTTGGCTTTCGTGGGTCGGCCCGGTGTTGTTGATCTGGTTGTTGCCAATATCATGGTACTGAGACCAGCCCATTTTAGCACCAGCGTACCAGGTGTTATCTTTCGGAGCGGCCTGCGCCACGGTAGCGAAACCAGCCAGTGCCACTGCAATTGCGATAGCTGTCTTTTTCATTTTTTGCGCCTCGTTATCATCCAAAATTCGCCATGAATATCTCCGAAGAGAGATAACACGGTTAAATCCTTCACCCGGGGACCAGTTCAATAGTTACTCTACCGATATCTGCGGCTTACGCCGAGCACCCCTGGCGATGTAAAGTCTACAACGTAGTTGAAAACTTACAAGTGTGAAGTCCGTCAGGCATATGAAAAAAAAAGGCTTGTATACACAATATTTAACATTTATAGCTGAATAAATGTACTGAGGATATCCTGAAAACCGCTTCAGACAGGCATTCAGGCGAAAAACGCATTACAGCTCAACAGCAAATTGAAACATGAAAAAAAATTCCAGGATAAATCCTAATTTTACTCAATGATACAAATTCGAGTGAATTTTTAGCCCGGAATGCTGTCTCCCCGCAAGTGTCTGAGCGCGAATCGGACGCATGATAAATCCCATCGCATTACCTTCATCAGCCGCTTTTACCAGTTCGGCATGTTCGTCTTCGGTTAATTCTTCCGTCAGCCAACCGATGACGACGCTGTAGTTACCCGTGCGCAGCGCTCGAACCATCGATTCAAGCGTATTGCAGGGGGAAAGCTGGCTGATTTGCATGACTTTGGTCAACGGAAGTCCGGCTGACTGCACCCACTCCCGGCTTAATTTTTGCTGAGGCGTCAGCCACAGCTGCCAGCGCGATTGTTGCCCTAACTGTTGCAGTAGGGGAAGCAGCAGCAGTTGTGTCATCATGGGCTGGTCCTCGCGATAGACTACTTCACTGATAAGCCCAGCGGTTGTGTTCTCTGATGAAACGCGCGCAATGTTGCTTGATGTGGAAGAGAACGACGAAGAACGATTTGCATAGCCTGAAGTGTACATAATCAATCCAGCCCTGTGAGTTACTGTATGGATATACAGTAACCCTGCCATCAACAAAGATCAACCTTATTTTCGGAAACAGGTTCGCAATTTTTAGTCGTCGTCACGGGAAAAATAAAATTCATCTTGCCCCATACGCATAAGTTGCCTATTTTCGTCATTAACGGATCCGCTACTGAAAATCATTTGCTTACGTTATGATTTAAAAAGGATTTTTATGAAAAAACTTTCTTATGCAAGGATCTATAAATCGCAGGAATACCTTGCTTCTCTGGGGACAATTCACTATCGCTCACTGTTTGGTGGCTACAGTCTGACGGTTGGCGATACGGTCTTTGCCATGGTCGCCAATGGTGAGTTGTATCTTCGCGCCTGTGAGCAGAGCGCTCAGTATTGTGTACAAAATTCTCCTGTCTGGCTGACATTTATTAAGCGCGGACGTCCTCTTGTTCTTAATTATTACCAGGTGAACGATGCCCTGTGGCAAAACCAGCAGCAGCTGGTGTCGTTATCGCGATATTCATTGGATGCAGCGGTTAAGGAAAAACAGAGCCGCTTTGCCCAGCATCGTCTGCGGGAATTGCCGAATATGACGTTTCATCTGGAGACTCTGCTGAATGAAGCTGGAATTAAAGATGAGGGGACTATGCGGTCGTTAGGGGCACAAATGTGCTGGCTGAAACTTCGGCAAAATAACCCGGCTCTGACGGTAAAAGTACTTTATGCCCTTGAAGGCGCGGTAGGGGGGATACATGAAGCAGCGCTCCCGGCGACGCGTCGCCAGGAGCTGGTGGAGTGGGTAAGTTCTCTTACGCCGGAACCGGGGTATTAGAAGGTAATACGGCAATTTGCTGCTGTAATCGCCGGATCTCCGGGAGTAGAGCAATTAATAACCCAACTTGCTGAACGACCAGAGGCTCTTTACTGTCCGGGCGTGGTTCCAGGTGCTGAATTCGCTGCTTCAGCCCTTCTAACGCCTGGTATACGCGCTGCTCGTCAGCGGGTTGATGGTGAAGGGCATCATCAACATAGCAAACAGCGTCATCCAGCAATGCCAGAACGTCTGGATTGGTCAATTGTTCGCGATGTGCGCCCAGCGCAGAAATATAGCTGGTAAACGTATGATTGAGACACAGTAAACGGAACGCCGTTTCGCGCGTTTGGGCCGTCACATCCGGCTCGCTCGACATGTTTGACACCACGGAGGCGAGTTCAGCATCACGGTTATGCGCATCACGGCGAGCGATACGGTAGGCCAGACGATTATCACGACCCTGATGATATTGTTCGAGAATTGCATCAAGGTAGCGGCAGTTAGCGTCAGTCGCCCGCTCTATTACCCGTGGTAGATTACGAAAACGCCAGTCTGGCCAGATGAAACTGACAGCCGCCCAGGCGATAGCACAGCCAATTAGCGTATCGATGACACGCGGCAGCGCAACCTCAAAGCCTTCGCCGAGCAGGTTAAAGCACAATAATACCAGCAGCGTGATAAACATGGTGGCATGCGCATACTGGACGTTGCGAAAAGCAAAAAACAGTACACCAGTGATCACTAAAAGTATTAGCTGCCCTTCTAAAGAGGGCACAAACCACAGAATCGGTAGGCCAATGGCAATCCCAACCAACGTGCCGATAATCCTGAGCGCCAGACGATGTCGGGTGGCATTGTAGTTTGGCTGACAGACAAACAGACTGGTCAGCAAGATCCAGTATCCGTGATTCATGCCGGTTATCTGGATAATGGCATAACCAACACAGAGCACTAACGACATGCGAACGGCATGGCGAAACAGAGCGGACTCTGGGGTGAAATTACGGCTCAGGCGTAACCAGATATCACTGAATCCATGGGGACTGTCATCGGCAAGCTGATTTTCAGACTCATTGCGCGAGAGTACCTGAGCCTGTTCAGACTCGATGGTAGCGAGCTGTGCGTCGATTGCCCGTAGGTTTGACAGTAAAAAGCCCAGCGTATTGAGCAGGTCGGCAGGTTCACCACTGGCGCGCATGCGCTCAAGAGCGGCATCTATATGAGTGAAGACGCGCTCAAAGTGCGGATCGTGCTGATATGGCGTGCGTAATAAAATACAGCGAGACAATTGTGAACAGGCTTGTCCTTGCATCGACATCAACCGCTGGAAGCGGAACATCACATCGCTGTGACGGAAATGATCGCGTAGCGTTTGATACTGAATATGTGAGGAGCTTGCGCGTTCATGAATATCCTGCGCCACAAAATAGTAATGCAGTGTGCGACGTGTTCCCCGTTGTCCACGGTCACCGCGCAGGCGGGTCAGCAGCGACACTTTAGTCTGGTTCAGCGTTGCCATCAGTTGCCCATTAGCGAGGGCTAAATCATACAACGGCGCCTGGCTTTCATCTTCTATGTCGGGATCAAAAAGACGTGACTTCAGTTCCAGGTAATGCGCTAATTGTTCGTAGCTGCGTGCCAGATTGTCCTGTAAGGGGCGGATGGGGAACAGAAGATGTCCGGTGAGCGTCAGCAGGTTATACCAGATAGCGCCAGCTAGCAGCAGGATGGGTTGTTGATACCACTGATCGTAAAGCGAGGTGCCTAGCATCGTGTAAATGGCGATCAGCAACGCGCCAAAAGCGATGGTTGCATAGCGCTGGCCTAATCCCCCCAGCAGAATAAAACCGCTGGTGGAAAGCGTTAACCCAATGGCAAACAGCCAGGGCCATGGGAAGAGCAGCTCAACGGAGGCTGAGGCAATAAAAAAGCACACCAGTGTGATGATTAAATTACGCAGTCGGCCCGCGAGACGATCGTCCAGATCGGTAAGTGCGGCAGCGACCATACCCAGCGTGAGTGGGATAGTCAGCTTGACGTCACCCAGCCACCAGGGCAGTGCCGTTGTGCCGCATAGCGCGATAAAAATCCGCACGTAGTACAGCCAGGTGCTGTTCCAGGTATAACGTTTGAGCAGAGGACTTAACATAAAGGCCATCGGTCCTGATTATTCAAAACGACGACGCGCATTGGCTTCACGCGCTGCACGAGCAACTTCTACTGAAACCACCCGGCGACCCACCGGCCAGAGCGCAATGGCAGCGATTTTAAAGTTCGCAATGCCAACCGGAATACCAATAATCGTTATGCACTGGGCAATACCAGAGACAATGTGCATCAGACACAACCACCAGCCGAAGAAAATCAGCCAGAAAATATTGAGTAGGGTGCCGCCGGTATTTAACAGGACGTTTTTACCAGCTGGATTCAGTTCATCGACATGAATCGCTTCGTTGCCATAGGGAAACAGCGAAAGTCGGGTTATCTCCCAGCATGAACGGGTCAAGGGTAAAGTAAAAATAAGCACGATACTGACCAGCGTTGCCAGTAACCAGGCCAGGGTGGTGGCGAACCCCCCAAGCACAAAATTTAAAATATTCAGAACAGTACGCATAAACCCTCGGTTAACTCTGGTTTTCTGTGAATTCGGCAATTGTAACGTTTTTTTGGGCTGGAGCACGTTTTCTCTGGCGGTTACACTGATAAGTAAACCTCTTCGTGTGGATCCGCTTGAGTCTTATGGAACTGAAAGCAACTTCTCTTGGAAAACGTCTGGCACAACACCCTTACGATCGGGCCGTTATTCTCAATGCCGGGATTAAAGTTTCCGGCGATCGTCACGAGTATCTTATTCCCTTCAACCAGTTACTGGCTATTCATTGCAAACGCGGCCTGGTATGGGGCGAGCTGGAGTTTGTACTCCCGGATGAGAAGGTGGTTCGTCTTCACGGTACGGAGTGGGCGGAAACCCAGCGCTTCCATCATCATTTGAATACGCTCTGGCAACAGTGGAGCCAGGAAATGAGTGACGTTGCTGCGGCGGTTCTACAGCAGCAGTTGGATGCGATAGCGGCGCGTACTAGTGAAAGTAAATGGCTGACGCGCGAACAAACGTCAGGGCTGCAGCAGCAGATTCGCCGTGCCTTTGCCGCGTTACCGCTTCCGGTTAATCGGCTGGAAGAATTTGAAAATTGCCGGGAGGCGTTACGTCAATGCCAGGCATGGTTGAAGGACATTGAAGCCTGTCGCTTACAGCACAATCAGGCGTACACCGATGCAATGCTGGAAGAGTATGCCGAGTTTTTCCAGCATATTGAATCTTCGCCGTTGAACCCTGCTCAGGCGCGCGCGGTGGTGAACGGTGAGCAATCATTGTTGGTACTTGCAGGGGCTGGAAGCGGTAAAACATCTGTGTTGGTTGCCCGGGCTGGTTGGTTGCTTGCACGGGGAGAAGCCGCGCCGGAACAGATCCTGTTGCTGGCGTTTGGACGCAAAGCAGCCCAGGAGATGGATGACCGCATCCGTGAGCGTCTGCATACGGATGAGGTCACCGCACGGACGTTCCATTCACTGGCGCTGCACATCATTTCGCAAGGTAGTAAAAAAGTCCCAACGGTGAGCAAGCTTGAAAATGATGCTATCGCGCGCAACAAACTCTTTATAACAACCTGGCGTCAGCAGTGCAGTGAGAAAAAGGCTCAGGCTAAAGGCTGGCGACAATGGTTAGAAGAAGAAATGCAGTGGTCTGTACCCGAAGGTAACTTCTGGGATGACGAAAAATTACAGCGCCGTCTGGCCTCCCGGTTGGATCGCTGGGTTAGTTTGATGCGTATGCATGGCGGAGCACAGGCGGAGATGATTGCTAATGCTCCGGAGGAGATCCGTGATCTGTTCAGTAAACGCATAAAGCTAATGGCGCCTCTGCTCAAGGCCTGGAAGAGTGCCCTGAAGGATGAGAATGCCGTCGATTTCTCCGGGTTGATCCATCAGGCTATTGTCATTCTGGAGAAAGGGCGGTTTATCAGTCCGTGGAAACATATTCTGGTCGATGAATTTCAGGATATTTCCCCTCAGCGCGCCGCCCTGTTAGCCGCCTTGCGTAAGCAAAACTCGCAGACCACGCTGTTTGCCGTGGGAGATGACTGGCAGGCAATTTACCGGTTCAGCGGGGCACAGCTTTCTCTGACAACCGCATTCCAGCAAAACTTCGGCGAGGGCGATCGCTGTAATCTGGATACGACTTACCGTTTTAATAGCCGTATTGGCGAAGTCGCAAACCAGTTTATCCAGCAAAACCCACATCAGCTCACGAAACCGCTGAACAGTCTGACGACTGGTGATAAAAAAGCCGTCACGTTGCTCGACGAAAGCCAGTTAGATCTGTTGCTGGATAAGCTGTCGGGTTTTGTGAAAGCCGAAGAGAGAATTCTGGTGCTGGCGCGATACCATCATCTCAAACCTGCCAGCCTGGACAAAGCGGCCACCCGCTGGCCTAAGCTGCAGTTGGACTTTATGACTATTCATGCCAGCAAAGGGCAGCAGGCGGATTACGTCATTGTGATGGGGCTTCACGACGGGAATGACGGCTTCCCAGCTCCGGCTCGCGAGTCGATTATGGAAGAGGCGTTACTCCCGGCTGTTGAAGATTTTCCTGATGCAGAAGAGAGACGGTTGCTGTATGTGGCGCTAACGCGTGCGCGGCATCGGGTATGGCTACTGTTTAGCAAAGACGCGCCATCATGCTTTGTTGATGAGCTTAAGCAACTAGACGTTCCGGTGACCCGGAAACCCTGAAAAGCAGGCGGCAATTGCCGCCTGCCTGGCGTTTATTTGAGGCGTTCTGCAAGATAACGGGCGTAATCCGGGATCAAGATATCCGTTGCGTCGTTGAAGTTTGGCGACTGGATAATAAAATCAGCCGTTGACACGTTGGTGGCGACCGGAATGTTCCAGACCGTGGCCAGGCGTAGCAGGGCTTTGACATCAGGATCGTGGGGAACGGCGTTGAGCGGATCCCAGAAGAAAATCAGCACATCAATTTTCCCTTCTGAAATTAGCGCACCCACCTGCTGGTCACCCCCCATCGGGCCGCTCAGCATGGCGTTGACGTCCATTCCTGTCGCGCGTTGAATTAAATTTCCTGTTGTTCCTGTAGCATACAGAACGTGTTTTTCCAGTAATGGCTGGTGGCGTTCAACCCAGCTCATCAACATCTTTTTGCAGTGATCGTGTGCGACCAACGCAATATGTTTCTGCGCTGGCAATGTGCGAGTCGTTAATTCCATAGTACAGCTCCCAAGTTAACCTTGTTACAGAGTACTGGAAGCACTTGACGCTGCAAGAGAAAGACAAAAAAAATGCGTATACGAACATAAATGTCACGATGGGGGCTGTTTCTCCGCCCATTGTAAGAAGTTACTTCGGGTTTGTGCGTCAGCCTGTTGAAACCAATATTTTAAGCGCTGCTCGGTCAGCGTTTGCGACTGAGGCGGCACGCGATCCAGTTCAGATACCCCGGAAAGCAGCGAACTGTCATCGGCCATCATCGTGGCAAATTGCGGTAAAGACGCATGCTTAGCCGCTTTGTTATATCGCTCTGTTTCCATTTCATAATCTACGATTTTTGCGGTGGACGTGATTGACAGAATATCCAGCTTAACCGGTATAGGCATGGAGTCCCCATCCAGCAGTTCCACACGAGGGGCATCATCAAAATGCGTTGCATCCCGCTCATTGTTCAGGCGCGGGAGGTGAAAATTAACCTGACTGACGAGTTGGGTATCAAAGCTGATGACCAGCGGGGGCGAAATATACAGACGTTCTTCGTGGCTGGACAGGCGAATGGTTTTTTCTACGCGAAACACGAGCTGGTGCCGACCATTTTCCAGCTCAATACTGTCGGCACCACGCAGTAATGAGCTGGAGACTTTTTTTCCGTCCAGCACCAGAAGGTCGATATCATTAGACAGACGTAAAGAGGTAGCAAAAACGGTTACCGGCAAACACAGGGCAATTAAGGCTGTCACAATGCCGGCTTTCATAGGTTTCTCCTGTCCAGAAAATATCTGTATAAGATGTATCTAAATTTTTCGATAATCACGTTTACTAACATATAGACATATTTTTGAGTTTAGCTCTCATGCGCCAGTATGGGATGAATGGTTGCAAAGTCAGGTTTGTCGTACACTTTGCTAAACAGCCTGGAGGAAAACGATGAAAGAGACCGATATTGCTGGCATTTTGACAACGACCCGTACGATTGCGTTGGTGGGGGCAAGCGATAAACCCGATCGTCCAAGCTATCGGGTGATGAAATATTTACTCGATCAGGGCTATCACGTTATTCCTGTTTCACCGAAGGTTGCCGGAAAAACGCTGCTGGGGCAGCAGGGCTATGCAACGCTGGCAGATGTACCAGAGAAAGTGGATATGGTGGATGTTTTCCGTAATTCAGAAGCGGCGTGGGGTGTTGCTCAGGAGGCAATTGCCATCGGCGCGAAGACCCTATGGATGCAGCTCGGCGTGATTAACGAGCAGGCAGCCGTGCTGGCTCGCGATGCAGGGATGACGGTGGTGATGGATCGCTGCCCGGCGATTGAGATCCCGCGGTTGGGACTGGCGAAGTAAGGTTGGTCTGTAGCCGAACAAAACGCACAGGCCCGATTAGCGAATCGCCATCGGGCCTGTGTTAGCATCAATTGCGCAGGCGCGGGGCCTGAAGCTGTTTTCGAATTGTTCGCGCCAGTTCATCCATCGACGGTTGCTCCGGATGTTCTTCCTGTAGCTCACTACTCAGTTGTGCTTCGGCCAGATACGTATGCACTGGCAGACCATTATCGTCTTCCATCACCACGTGATACCAGGGAGCGGCGCGAAGTTCGTCGTTAACCGCCAACTCATCGGCTGACGGTTGATCAAGCGAATATTCCGGGTCGATATCCACGACCACTCCGAGGTAACCTAACAGGGAATGGCGGACCTGCTGGCCGATACCGAATTTGCTGGCAATCATAGTCACCTCCCGGGAAATAGATACCCTCTATGTAAGGGTAATATTCCACTTTTCAAGTTACATGATGCGACAGGCAAACCCTTTCAGATACAGCCCTTCCGGGTAGGTAGCGATCACCGGGTGATCGGCGGCCTGACGGAACTGCTCTATAAATTGTACATCACGCCCAGCATCTATTGCGGCATCAGCGATGATTTTCTGAAATAAATCGGTGGTCATAAGCCCAGAGCAGGAGAAAGTCAGCAGCACGCCGCCCGGATTGAGCAACTGAATAGCCAGCATATTGATGTCCTTATAGCCGCGGCAGGCGCCCATCAACTGGCTTTTGTTTTCGACAAATTTCGGCGGATCCATCACGATGACGTCGAATTTCTCACCACGATCGCGATAAGCTCGCAGAAGTTTGAACACATCATCACGCACGAACTCGGCTTTGCTCAGATCCAGCTTGTTCAGTTCCACGTTCTGGCGGGCAATATCGAGCGCTTCCTGAGAGGTGTCAACGCTGACGACCTGACGGCATCCGCCCATTAATGCTGAGACCGCAAAGCCACCGGTATAAGAGAAACAGTTCAGCACACGCTGATTTTCCACATAACGACGCGTGGCCAGGCGGCTGTCGCGTTGATCGAGGTAATAGCCGGTTTTGTGACCATGCTGAATATCAACCAGCAGCTTCATTCCGTGCTCTTCAATTGGCAGCAGGGCTGGCGGAAGCTCACCCGTTACTGGTCCTTGAGTCAGCTCCATACCTTCTTTTTTACGCACGGCCACATCGCTACGGTCATAAATGGCGCAGTCCGGGAAAACAATTTGCAGAGCGCTAATCAGCGCGGCGCGTTGGTATTCAGCCCCCGCACTGAGCAACTGTAACACCAGGAAGTTGCCGAAGCGGTCAATGGTGATGCCCGGCAGGCCATCGGATTCCCCGGCGATAAGACGGTAGCTGTCCAGACCGTCTTTTTTCGCCAGCCAGTCACGCCATGTCTGCGCCTGCTGCAGACGACGGGTGAAGAAATCAATATCGATGGACTCAGACTTGTCGAATGTCCAGACGCGTGCACGGATCTGCGACGCGGGTGAGTACGCGCCGCGTGCTAACCATTTACCCTGATGGTCAACAATATCGATGGTTTCACCGAGGTTGGCTTTACCTTCCATAAGTGCGACAGCACCGGAAAATACCCACGGATGGCGGCGCAGTAATGATTTTTCGCGCCCTTTGGCTAACACTAAACGAGGATAATGTGGAATTGTAGATTCAGTCATGCGGAGCAACCTCTCACAAACAGTGACGCGGGCTGGAGTAAAGTACCAGCCTGAAACCATTAAAATAAAATGGCGCGTAGAGTAGCACAGATGATGAGGTCAATCATCAGCGTATGGCGCTGAGCGTTTCGGCACAAAACGCTATCACAGAGGCACAGTTTCTTTTATGCACGCAGCTTACATTGCTATTTCTTAATGAGAAAAAGGAAATACAATGAAAGCTGTCTACTCTCTGGCTATTGCCGCCATTGTTGCGTTGAGTTTTGATGCCTCCGCGGCCTCGACGTTTCGCCTCACCAGCACCGACATACCTGCTAACCTGCAATTAACGCCAAAACAGGTGTTTAAGGGATTTGGCTGCAGTGGCGACAATATTTCCCCTCAGCTGAGCTGGCAAAATCCGCCAGCTGATGCCAAAAGTTTTGCCATTACGCTGTTTGATCCTGATGCGCCAACGGGAAGTGGCTGGTGGCACTGGACCATCGTAAATATTCCGGCCCAGATCCACACTCTTCATGGCGGCGCCAGCATGAATAAGTTACCCGCTGGAGCAGTTCAGGGACGCAATGATTTCGGTTATGCTGGATTCGGTGGCGCCTGTCCGCCACCGGGCGATAAACCTCATCGCTATCAGTTTACCGTATGGGCGTTAAATACTGACGCGTTGCCAATTGACAGTAACGCCAGCGGCGCGCTGGTTGGTTTTATGTTGAACAGCCACGTGATTGCCAAAGCTGAATTAACCGCCACTTACGCAAGATAATAAAGAGGATACTCTGGTGCAGGATGTACATTTTCGCCATAACAACCTTACCGCTGCTGAGGTGCGTTCCGGCCAACTGCACCGCCTGCACCGGGTTAAACTGTTTTCTGCTGCTATTTGCCATATTACGCAGGGAAGTAAGGTCATTATTCAGGATGAAAATCGCCTTGTTGCAGGGCCGGGCGAGCTAATTATCATCCCAGCCAATACGCCTCTGGAGATTATTAATCAGCCGGAGCGGGGGGCGTTTCGCTCGGATTTGCTGTTGCTGTCGACGCACATCATTACCGCGTTCAAAAAAAACTGGGTCGAGGATTTCCCACCGGCAAAACTGACGTCGCTATGCACGCCCATGAGCAACGGGCTGGCATTTATGTGGGAAAGCTTGCTGGGTGCCGTACGTCAGGACTTACCTGCCAAACTGCAAGAGCACCAGGCGATGGGATTATTGCTGGCGCTGCTGCATGATGGTGTGGCAGCGCCTCTGCTTATTGAGCGACGGTTTAATCTCACTGAACAGGTGCGACAACTTATTATGTTATCCCCTGCTAAGCTATGGACAGCTCAGGAGATTGCCGGTCATCTGTCCATCGGTACCTCAACGTTGCGCAGACGATTGCAGATGGAATCACAGAGTTACCGGCAAATTGTCGAAGAGGTGCGCATGTCCTGTGCACTTTCTCAGTTGCAATCGACCACGCTGCCAATTGGCGAAATTGCGTTACGCTGTGGCTATCTGTCAGGTTCTCGGTTTACCGCAAGATTTCGCCAGCATTATGGATGTTTGCCGAAACAGGTGCGCTGAGAGCTCGGCAACTGTTCTTTCATTTACGTTGATAAGGAGAACCACAATGTCGAATGTCTGCATAATCGCCTGGGTCTATGGCCGGGTTCAGGGGGTAGGATTTCGCTATACTACCCAGCATGAGGCACAACGACTGGGTTTGGCCGGATACGCGAAGAATATGAATGACGGTAGCGTAGAGGTTGTTGCCTGTGGCGAAAGCGATCGGGTAGAACAGTTGATGAAGTGGTTGAAAGCCGGGGGGCCGAGCAGCGCCAGGGTTGACCGGGTTCTCAGTGAACCACATCGCCCTGGCGGCGAGCTAAAGGGATTTAGTATCCGCTATTAAATACATTTCACCGGTTTCGGCAGGCCGGCAATTTTCGTCGCCTGCTTGGCCGGACCTTTCGGGAACAGGCGGTAGAGATAACGGCTGTTGCCTTTCTCTTCGCCAAACTTGTTGGCCATCGCTTTTACCAGCATGCGGATAGCGGGGGAGGTATTAAATTCGAGATAAAACTCGCGTACGAAACGCACCACCTCCCAGTGTTCCGTGGAGAGCGTAATGCCTTCGTTTTCGGCGATTTTCTCCGCCAGCGGCTCGCTCCACAGCGTGGTATCTTTCAGATAGCCTTCGCTATCGGTACTGATTTCTTTACCTTCAAAGATCAACATAATTCGTCACTGCGTTAGTCAAACTGGCGGCAGTTTACCAAAAAAGAAAGCCCCGCATAAGCGGGGCTGGATAATGCGTGTGGACATCTTAATCGCGGCTAGCGAAGCCCAGAATGCTCAGCAGGCTGACGAAGATGTTGTACAGCGAAACATACAGGCTAACGGTGGCACGAATATAGTTGGTTTCACCACCGCGGATGATGTTGCTGGTTTCAAACAGGATTGCGCCTGAAGAAATCAGAATGAACACCGCGCTGATTGCCAGATGTAATGCCGGCAGTTGCAGGAAGATATTTGCAACCATACCAATCAACACCACCACAACACCCGCCATCAGCATACCGCCGAGGAAGGACATATCTTTACGCGTGGTCAGCACATAGGCCGAGCAGCTGAAGAAGACCAGCGCCGTACCGCCCAACGCCATGGCGATAACATCACCCATGCCTGCAGACAAGTATGTATTCAGTATTGGTCCCAGGATGTAGCCCAGGAAGCCAGTAAAAGCGAACGCTGACAAAATACCAACCGGTTTATCTGCCGTTTTGTAGGTCAGGAACATCAGACCATACATACCCACCAGCGTCAGGATAAGTCCCGGAGAAGGTAACATCAGTACGGTACTGGCGGTTGCAGTGATCGCTGAAAACGCCAGCGTCAGGCTGAGCAGGAAATAGGTATTGCGCAGCACCTTATGCGTGCTGAGTAGCGATGTACGCTCGCGCGAAGAACTAATAATACGATCCATGAGTCACTCTCTTATGACAGATGTAATTAATGATGGAGGATAATGAAATCAAGGGGAATGACACAGCGGTTTTACCCATCTTTACGCATTTTAACCCGCCAGACTTAAGCATATTATTTCAACAAAAGTTCCCGAATTAGATGTTAGCACTGTATGTGCAAAAATGTCAGATCGCTATCTACCAGGTAACTGAAAAATATTGCGTTATTCCTGAATCTCTCTGACAGTGACAGCGGTGTCTACATAAAACAGAGCAATAAGGTAAAGGGAATGATTCAACATAAATCGAAGATATTGACGTTTACGCTGTTGGCTGTCTGTTTGATGTCTATAAACGGCGCGGCGAGGGCGGCAAATGTTCCTGCAGGAACATTACTTGCAGAAAAACAGGAACTGGTCAGAAACAACGGTAGTGAGCCGGCATCGCTGGATCCGCATAAAGTCGAAAGCAACGTTGAGTTTAATTTAATCAGCGATATGTTCGACGGTCTGGTGGCTGTTAAGCAGGATGGGTCTATCGAACCCCGTCTAGCCGCATCCTGGGAGAATAAAGGCAACACTGTCTGGACCTTCCATTTACGCCCAGGCATAACCTGGTCAGATGGATCTGCTATTACCGCACAGGATGTCGTCTGGAGCTGGCAGCGTCTCGTCTCGCCGCAAACGGCTTCACCTTATGCTTCGTATCTGGGCAATATGCATGTTGCGAACGCAGTTGATATTGCCCAAGGGAATAAAGATCCCGCTACACTAGGGGTCAAAGCCCTGGATGATATCACGCTGGAAATTACCCTGACGCAACCGACGGCGGCATTTCTGGCGATGCTGGCGCATCCATCGCTGGTCCCGCTGGATAAAGTGCTAATAGGCCGTTTTGGTGATAAGTGGACCCGGCCAGAACATTTTGTCAGCAGCGGGGCGTACAAACTATCGCAATGGGTGGTCAATGAGCGCATCGTTGCCGAGCGTAATCCACATTACTGGGACGATCGGCATACGGTTATTAATAAAGTTACTTATTTGCCTATCAGCTCAGAGTCGGCTGACGTAAATCGCTATAAGGCCGGTGAAATCGACATTGTGTATAGCGTACCGGTCAATCAGTTCGCGCAACTGAAAAAAACGATGGGGGATGAACTGCATGTCTCGCCCCAGCTTTCAACGTATTACTATCAGTTCAATACAACCCGCCCGCCGTTTAATGATCCGCGCGTGCGCCGGGCGCTGAATATGGCGTTGGATAAAGACATCATTGCGCAAAAGGTAATGGGACAGGGGCAGCGAGCAGCGTGGGTTATCAGCCAGCCAGAAATAGGTGGGGTGAAACTGCATGCGCCGGAGTATGCGTCATGGCCGCTTGAAAAACGTATTGCTGAAGCCAAAAAACTGCTTGCTGAAGCCGGTTTTGGTCCTGAGCATCCGCTTAGCTTGAATCTGCTCTACAACACCTTCGAAACGCACCAGCGTATTGCGATTGCCGCATCGTCGATGTGGAAGAAAAACCTTGGCGTCGAGGCGAAGCTGCAAAACCAGGAATGGAAAACCATGCTGGACACCATGCACACCGGTAATTTTGACGTCGTGCGCTATGCGTGGATAGCCGACTATGATGATGCCTCAAGTTTCCTCAATATTTTCCGTACCGGTGATAGCGAGAATACCACCAAGTACAGCAACCCCGCCTTTGATGAAGCGATGCGTAATGCGGCGAAAGCAACTTCGCTGGAAGAACGAGGCAAATACTATCAGCAGGCTGAAGACCTTTTAGGTGAGGATGTGCCAGCGATTCCGGTTTACCACTATGTCCGCACGCATCTCGTGAAGCCGTGGGTGGGGGGATTTGCGCCGGATAACCGGGGAAATTACTACACCAAAGATATGTACATCAAAAAACATTAAGCGCTATAGCCGGTATTCGTGCTGAATAAATGGTCAATCTGTTGTTATTTCAGTCGATTAACAACATTTTGGCTGTTTTTCAGGCAAACGAACACATTGGTGCTTTACAGGTCCGTTCGGGATGTTTATAGTGCGCCTCATTGGAAGCGTGGCCGAGCGGTTGAAGGCACCGGTCTTGAAAACCGGCGACCCGAAAGGGTTCTAGAGTTCGAATCTCTACGCTTCCGCCAAACATAAACCCCAAGCTATCAAATAGCTTGGGGTTTTTTCATTTTGCTCGGTTTATATTTTGCCTTCCTTTACTCGTCTCAGTCGCGCAAGGCAACAGCGCGACTGTCCGGTTGAATGCTGGTGAACTGAGTAATCCCCCGTCTCGCAAGACCTACATGAGCGAACGTCTCTTCATTCGTCGTGATATCCATAGCAAGCCCAGCATAATAGCCAGATAGCCCATAACGTAATTTCCCTGTTGCTTGCGTTCAGAGAGCGCCGGGTCGGCAGCCCATGCCAGAAAGGCGGTAACATCCCTGGCGTATTGCTCCTCAGTTTCAGCTTTTTTCGATACCGGGATCCATTGGATCTCCCCACTCGTCAGCGGTTTTGGCATGTTAATCACACCGCCAGGAAAATAGCGATTAGCCTTCAGTTCAGGATCGGCAGGCAGATAGCCGGTTAGCAGCGCGTAAACGTAATCTGCCCCCTGGTCCGTGTAGGGCAAAAAAGCATCTAACAAAAATTGTGGGAATCCGCGATCGTATGAACGGGCACGGACGATATAGCTCAGGTCAACGGGTTCAGCACCATTGTTAAGGTAGCGTGCTTCCTGCTCGTTTAGATATGGTGATATAAAGCTGTCATTTAGCGTACCGTCGCGCTCACTTATCTGGCCGTCATCCTGAATCGCAGGAAACTGATAGCCGCTGGAGATACTTCTCGCTTCTTCAACCGTGAGTTCCGGACCACCGGGCCTGGTCAACGTCCGAAAGGTAAGATGTTTCATGCCGTGACAAGCGCGACACTTCTCTTCATAAACCTGCAGGCCACGTCTAAGCTGTTCCTTATCATATTGACCGGTAATACCGCTGAAGCTCCATTCCTGGCGTTCAGGCGTGGCTTCGTGCGCATATGAGGAACCCAGCCCCAACAGAGAAAAGAACAGGACGCTGAATTTCAATAGTTGTTTCATCCTCAGTCCTGTTTTTCCAAAAAACGACGGCAAGGTAAGACGATTAAAAACCAGGCAAACCAAATCAGTGTTGAAAGCTGGGATGCGGCACGGATCCAGCCCTCTTCATTACGAAAGCCATCAAGAAGATCCGGACCAACCAGCGCTTTCGACCCTAACCAGCCTAAAAAGCAGGCATTAATAACCCATAGCCAGAATCCGCACTTAACCAGTTTGCTGTAATGCCGAAAACGAGCCCGGGAAGTATCAAGCCAGGGTAGAAAATAGAAAATCAGTATTGAGCCGCACATCGCGGCTAGCCCCACGAATTCATTCGGGAAGCAGCGCAAGATAGAGAAGAAGGGAAGGAAATACCATTCTGGCGCAACAATCGCGGGTGTAATCGTTGGGTCCGCAGTAATAAAGTTGTCGGCGCGGCTCAGATAGTGCGGCGCGAAGAATAAAAACCAGGCGAAAACCATCAAAAAAAGAGTGATTTTGATAGCATCGAGATCGGTAATTTTGTAATCGAACAACAGGCTCCTGGACTCTTTCTCGCTAAACTTCTTTTTCATCGCCTGGGCAAACGCCGACTGTACGGTACGTATATGAATAACCGTGGCGACAACAATCACAAAGGGAAGAATAAAGTGGATAACAAAAAAGCGGCCAAGCATCGGCGTACCCGGCGTATGGCTGCCGACTAAATATGCGTAAAGCGTATCCCCTACCCACGGAATAGCCTGGGCAAAGCGGGTAATGACCGTTGCCGCCCAGTAGCTTTTTTGCCCCCAGATAAGGCTATAACCAAGAAACGCGGTCATCATCAGCAGGATATACAGCGTGACGCTAACCATCCACATTGTCGTCCAGGGCTTGCGGTAAACGTTGTAGTACATACCACGAAAAATATGCAGATAGCAGGCAAAGAAAAAGAGCGACGCGCCAATAGCATGCATGTTGCGTAACAGCTCTCCATGGCGAACCGCGCGCATAATATGAATAATGGAGTCAAATGCCAGCTCAGCCGTCGGCACGTAAAACATCGCCAGCACGATACCCGTAAGGATCTGCACCCCGAGCATAACTAGCAGGATAGCGCCGATTGCAAACACCCAGAGTCCAGCAACTGAGCGAGGGAAGGGGATACGCCCGCGAAGCGAACAGACAAGTTCATTCCTCATTTCAGGCTTCCTTCGTGCCGATACGCACGACCTGCCCATCGGAATGAATAACGTAGTCTGGGATTGCCAGGTTGGCAGTTGCGGGCCCGCGCGTCACGCGTCCGGAGGTATCAAACTCTGAACCGTGGCACGGACAGATCCAACCTACTCCCCCCGGTCGGGCGTTGGGTACACACCCGGCATGTGGGCAATAACCTTGAACCACCAGCCATTGAGGATGGGCTGCAGATACCCTGGCGCTGTCTGGCTGTGGGTCGATAAGCGTATCCAGGTCAGCACTTCTGGCAGTAATAATTTCATCCGGGGTGCGATGGTGAATAAGAATCAACTTTCCTTGCCATACACGTCTGACGGTTTGTCCAGCAGCAACACCTGCAAGAGAGACATCAATCGGTTCATTTTCCCCAAGCGTTTTGTCATCCGGGCCCAAGGCCGAAACCAGCGGCCAGACGGCAGCCGCAACGCCTGCTGCACCGACAAATTTAGTCAGTTTACACAGGCATTCCCTACGCTGTTCCTGGATTTCGCCATCTGGAAGTTTATTATCTGCCACCTCGTATACCTCCCTGAGTATCGCGGATTAACGTTTATCGATACGCGCGTAAATTTCCTGAAAGCGCTTGTCAGCAATACCCGGCGCTTTGAACGCGCGGTAGCTTTCTGGTAACGAGGCATCTCCAACCTTAATCAGCATCACCATGCCCTGAGCGTAATGCGGTGTACATTTGATGCCGTAAAACCCGGCATTGTCATAAGTAACTTCGATCTCTTCATCTATTTTTCCCATAAATCCAGGATAGCCAGCCGGAGACAATTCAGCGATTGAAGCCGCGTTGTGGCTCTTATGTTTACGGATAAACTTCACCGTATCCCCTGGCTGGATCTCCAGATAATCCGGCTCATAGACCATTGGTCCCCCAGCCCCACGATTTTTCATCAACACTTCGTGAGTTTGTGCGAAGGCAGAAGAGGCGAAGGCGAGTAAACACAAAATTTGCAGACTCTGTTTGAGGTATTTCATTGATTCTTCCTTAAAATTCATCTGGCCGTTGATAACGAATAAAACAATTTTCACCACCCGCATCCTTTTCAATGATGGCGTGGATTCCAAACCAGGTGTGGAGGTTTTCGCGGGTAAAAACGGCGCAAGGTTTCCCCTGCATCGCCATATGTCCGGACGTCATTACGATGATGCGATCGCAGAACATCGCGGCGTGATTAAGATCGTGCAGAGCGGCAATCACCGTGAGCTTTTCACGTTTAACCAGACTCAGCAGGCTAATCTGATGTTGAATGTCGAGGTGGTTGGTGGGCTCATCCATCAGCAACAACTGCGGTTGTTGCGCCAGCGCCCGGGCGATATGCAGACGCTGTTTTTCTCCCCCTGAAAAGGTATGCCAGCAGCGATGCTGTAATTCACTGAGATCGACCTTTTCCAGCATAGTTTGCACAATATCGTCATCTTTGGCGGACCAGGGGGAGAGCAGGCTAAGCCAGGGTGTTCGCCCCAGAGAAACGGCTTGTAAAGCGGTAAGACGCTCGCTGGTTTCAGCCTGTTGTTCGACCAGCGCCACCCGTTGCGCAAGATGACGCCGCGAATAATGCTGTAGCGCCTTATGTTGCAGAGTGATGTACCCGGAGGTCGGCTTCAGCAAACCGGCCAGCAGTGAAATCAGTGACGTTTTGCCCGAGCCGTTGGGACCAATGATGCCGACAAACTCACCGGGCGTTACGCTGAGTGAAATGTCATCAACAATCGTCTTACCTTTAACCTTCCAGCGCAGATTACAGGCTTCAATAACGGCTTGTGCAGAGTTCACAAGGGGGGATACGAGATTCACCGTCATTTGTTCTGGTTTCCTCTAATCAGAATGATTGAAAACGCAGGGGCGCCAACCAGAGCGGTGATCACGCCTATTGGTAGGACCTGACCGGGGAGTAACGTGCGGGAAATAACATCTGCGATAATGAGGAAAATCGCGCCGGTAAGCGCACTGACTGGCAGCAGTCGATGATGCTGGTTGCCGACCAGTAGACGAGCGGCATGTGGGATAACCAGACCGACAAAGCCGATCGCACCAACAATGGAGACCATAATTGCCGTCATGCCGGTGACGGCGGCAATCAGTACTGCACGGGTACGTTTTACTGGAATGCCCAACGATGCCGCAGACTCAGCGCCAAAGGAGAAGGCGTCGAGATGGCGGGCATAACAGAAGCACAGCGCAATACCGACCAGAGCGGTAGGAATGGCTAAGACAACATCGGGCCAGCGTACACCGCTCAAATTACCTAACAACCAGAACATAATTCCGCGCGCTTGCTCGGCATTTGCTGAGCGGGTGATGATAAGCGACGTAATTGCATTGAAAAGCTGCGAGCTGGCGATGCCGGCAAGAATGATTTGGGTTGTCACACCGCCGCCTTGTCTACCGCCAGCAGCCATTGCCAATAGTGCAACGAACATAAATGCCGTTAGCGCGCCAATGAAAGCCCCCAATGACATGCTGATAACGCCAGCCCCAAGCCCGGTGAGAGCAATCAGCACCGCTCCGGTGGATGCTCCGGCAGAAATCCCCAGTAGATAAGGTTCGGCGAGCGCATTGCGTAGCAGCGACTGTAACACTACGCCGGAAACAGCCAGGCAGGCACCGCAACTGGCAGAGACCAGCGCCCGGGTCAGGCGATAGTTCCAGACGATCCCTGCATCCAGCGCATCGACAGGATAGTGGGTATCAAAAAGATGATTTGCCAGCGTACTGAGTACATGTCGCCAGGGGATCAGCGTTTCGCCGATGGAAATCCCCGCCAGCAGTACGCAGCACATCAGCGCACTGACCCAGACGGCATGCCCACCGACTCTCACCGCAAGCAGACCAACGGCACGACGCATCCTGCGTGGATCACTCATGATTATCTGCGTTCCTGAGTAACAGAGATGCGCTATACCGTGCGAGGATATAGCGCAAAACGTAGATTAATGAGCAGCCTGCGGATGCGCTAAGCCATATTCAACAAGAGCATCAGCCAGTTTTTCCAGCCCATCGATAGTTCTGATCCCAGCATTCATTGTCTGTACGTCGATGACCGGCAAATGGTTTTCCTTAACGGCAGGAACCAGCCTGGTGACAGGGTCGGACTTGAGGTATTCCATCTTGACCTTCCAGTCATCTGCCGGGAAGCGGCGGCGGCTCATCTCGCCGAGCACAATGACAGAAGGATTAGCTTTAGCGATGGTTTCCCAGCCCACTGTTGGCCATTCTTCGGCAGAATCAATCACATTCTTCACACCCAGCGTTTGGGCTATCCATGCTGCTGGGCCAAACTTCCCGGCAACGTAAGGATCGAGCTGTAAATCGGCGCTTGAGAACCAAAACACGGCAGAAACATTCTTATCAATACCGGTAATTTTATTTTTGGCGGCGGCTTCACGTGCTTTAAGGCTGGCAATCAGCGCTTCGCCTTTATCCTGAACATCAAAGATTTTTGCCAGATCGGCGACTTCCTGATACACCATGGTGATATCAAACATCCCCTTACGGACACCATCACCACCATCTTCGTTATCCTTTGCACAGTCAGCTGGTGCGGTGTAAACAGGAACCTTCAGTTCACTAAACTGTTCATAAGAGGCAACCGTGCCAGCGGGTCCGATTTGCCACTCAAACTGACTGGCGACCAGATCCGGTTTTTTAGCCAAAATTCCTTCAAAGCTCGGAATATTTTGTGCAATAACGGCAACTTTTTCATTTTCTGTTTTATAGGCATCCAGTACCGGGCCAAACCACAGTGAAGTACCGACGACGCGATCGGCAAGCCCTAATGAATAGAGAATCTCGGTACTGTTCTGACCCACCGTTGCCACGCGCGTTGGTGCCTGATTAAAGGTAATATCGCGACCACAGTTTTTAATCGTCAGAGGATATTCGGTTTTTGCCGCGTCAGAAAAACCGGAAGCGAGCAGTAGAGCAGTGGTACTAAAAACTGCCAGAAGCGTTTTTTTAGAGGAGTAAAAGGTAGAATTAGCGTGCATTGTCATCGTCCCGTTGATGCCAGAATCTTAAGGTCTGGTCATGGCTCATTTCATTCCATATATCGGGAGGAGACATGAAGATAGATGACATTGAATCGTGAAATTTAAGAATGAAGATATGCAAAAAATGCAAATAATTCTGACTTAGCCAAAATCTTATTCATAAATACACTACTGCTTGTGTCAAATAATTCATCCCATGGACCATCCCGTCCACTCAATGGTATACATCGTTGACAGCAGGTCTCCTGACTCACGGTAATCAGAATATCAGCCTTCCCATAAAGATAAACTTTACAGTGACCAGTGGTTTATTAGCCACACAAGGATATTCTGCATCCGCCTACAGTTGCGGGGGCAGTTATGGAATTGAATTAAATAATTCTCACCATATTCCTATTCATACACAAAATGTAATGAAATGCTGTCGAAAGCGACTCTAACGGCAATTGTTAACAAGGTCAACCATGGAATGTAAGAGGTAAAAAGATAATGCTATTCTAAAAATAATAAGTAAAAACAATGCATTGCATACATATTGCTTTGCGTGATGCTATAAATGAAAATAACAACAGAAAGCTAAATGAGAATTGATTGATGTTGATCAAATTAAAAGCATGATTCAATTTCTACGCATAAAACATATTGATTACCATCAAAAATGCTGCGGATTAGCGTTTGAGTCCTTTTTTGGCGTGCTCTCCATATGTACCAATTGCCATTCATCCTGCATATCCATAATCACCTTAAAATTTTTACGCAACCAGAAGTGATAACCTCCTGGTAAAAAATGATGGGTATGAAGATACAAAATTTTATATTGATGTTGCTGGCAGAAACCATCTGCTAAAGCAAACAATTGGCTGCCAATCCCCTGTCTACGATAGCGCTCATCCACGTAGCAACGACAAATTTCTGCCGTTTCACGCAAGTTATAGCGCCCACGCAGTTCAGTAATACGATCATTATATTGACATACCGCCAGTGTGGCGATTAATTCTTGTTTTTCACTCCATGCGCAAAGCAATAAATTCCTTTCCTGTAACAGATACTGTTGTTCGAGATCAAAGAGATCTTCTTCGGCAGAAGGCATGGATCTACCGGCCTTGAAGAACAAATTAAGATGCTCAATAAGGAACGACTGAACAGCAGGAATATCGGCGTGAGTCATCTCACTAAATCTAAATGGGATCATGGCATGCATAACTCAATCTTAGAATGGAAAACGATAATAACAATAAGCTTCCTTTAAAAACAATATTGAGCGGTAAGAGACAGAAATGCAATTATCTATGGCGTTATTCTGCATACGAATTATAAATATGAATCCTAAGTCCCTGCTGCTGGCGACGGTAGTGGCCGCGCCGCTGGTGGGGGGATTTGGGGGGACCACAATCGGATGGTGAGGCGCTTTCTTGCGCCTGGTTCTCGTCGCAGTCCTCGCCTTTATCTGGCAGTGCGCGTTTGCCATGAGCAACGCACTGCTTCTTTGCGCCGGGGCGCTGACGTTATTCACCTTACGCCAGAAGGCCAACACGCTGTGTTCCGTTTTACCACATACCTGCACCACAAACTTTCAAAAATGAGAGGCCGATCCTCTGAGCAGGACTTTTGTCCTCAATCGCCTCACAAGCGTCTGGTTACAATCCCTGCATATTTTCAATACCCATAATTCAGGAATTGTTATGACTGCACATATTAATGCTAAAGCGGGTGATTTTGCGCCAACCGTAATTATGCCGGGCGATCCACTTCGTGCTAAGTTTATTGCCGAAAATTATCTAATGGATTACCGCGAAGTCACCAATGTACGCAATATGCTGGGCTATACCGGTTTATATTTTGGGCAACCTGTTTCGGTGATGGGACACGGAATGGGTATTCCTTCAATGACGCTTTATGCCCATGAACTGGTACATGATTTTGGTGTGCAGAGAATTATTCGCGTCGGCAGTTTAGGGGCTACACAACACCATGTCAAAATGCGCGATATTATCCTGGCCGTCGCTGCCGGAACGGATTCAGTCACAAATCTAAAACGCAGCGCGGGCTACGCGATGGCGACTTCCGCCCATTTTCCATTATTGCAGCAGGCGTGGACGCTGGCGCAGAAGGCCGGTATCGATATTAAAGTCGGCAATGTTTTTAGCGGCGATCTTTATTACGATCCTGACGAGAATTTAATCCCTGCACTGGAAAAATTCGGTGTACTCGGTGTGGATATGGAAGTGGCAGGGTTATACGCGTTAGCACACCAGTTTAATATTGAAGCGCTGGCTATATTAACCGTATCCGATCATTGCCTGACAGGAGAAGAAACCACGGCAGAAGAACGGCAGTTAACCTTTAAAAATATGATAGAGCTGGCGCTAAATACAGCCGTTACGGCTTAGCATCAGCGTTTAATTGAACCAATCAGAGATGGCATTATATGAAGAATAAAATAGCACTTACGCTGATTAGTTTTCTGGCAAATTTTATTATGGCAGGGTTTGCCAGTCAGTTTGGCATGCTGATTGAACCGATTGCACTACGCTACAGTGCCGACGTGAATACCGTCGCTTCGATATTTTCGTTGCTCAACGGTGGGGCGTTAGCCGGAACCATCGCCGCCTTTTTCCTGATTGAGAAAATCGGTGTGAAGCGTATGACGCTGATTATCTATTCGATAGTGTTCCTTTGCGCTCTGGCAATGCACTTAAGCCCTGGCTTATGGCCGGTGATGGTCGCCATGACCCTGGTGGGTTTTTGCGGCGGAATAGGTCTGTGCGTGGCGGGAACAATCGTGGTTTCGGTCTGGCAGGATCGTATTCAAAGTACGATGCTGGTGGTGCAGGACGCCACCTTTAACGTCGCGGGTGTAGTTTTCCCGCTGATCACCACCTTCGCCCTGACGCACAATATGTCGTGGAGTTACAGCTATCTGAGCGTGGGTATGGTGGCTTTACTCACGCTGGGCGTTGTGGCGCTCACCCGCTTTACTGCCTGCGAGACGGCTCCTGCGGCAGATCGGACAGACAAGGTGAAATCGGAGTGGAATCCAGGGATCATCAGCGGAGGCATTGGCTTGTTCTTAGGCATGCTGGCGCTGTATACCTTCCTGACCTGGGCACCCTTATTTGTGAAGAACAAATTTGGTATTCCCTTTGAAGAAGCAGGAAATATTATTACGCAATACTGGGGCGCTGCGCTGGTCGGGGCATTAGTATCAACCGTCATTGTTTCCCGGGTTAAGATACATTATTTCTTGCTAAGTATTATTCTGCTGGCTAGCGTTATTACCACGATTATCGTCACGAAGGATAATATCTCCGGGCTTGATTATCTGGCCTACAGTTACGGGTTTGTCTGTGCTGCGCTGTATAACTCATTTATTGCCTACGGTGTTTCTTTCGTGAAGCGTGCGAGCAGTCAAAACGTTTCTTATATTTTAATTAGCGGCAGTGCCGGCGCTATGTTTAGTCCGGCGATCAGCGCGCTCATGGAAAAAACAATGGGATTGCAGAAAATTATGTATGCAATACCCGTGTTGTATTTAATTATCTTTGTCATGTTGATGGGGACATTAAAACTCAAACGTAATTAAAAGCACTAATAACACTTACCTCTTTAATTAAATAGCCAGTCGCCACACCATTTATATGGTGGGGCGATACTCAACCTTACTCAAAGGAATTGAAAAATGCTGAAAAAGAATAAATTAATGATTAAAAAAACAATCCTGGGTGCAGTAGTGGCAATGAGCTGTATGCAAGCATTCGCGGCTGATTATACCGATGGCAACATCCGTAAAAATGATTTTAACTGGATGCAGATGAACTTAATGCAAAGTGTGGATGCGAAAGTGCCATATGGTATTCGTAATGACACCTATCTGGAACTGGAGTTTGGTGCACGCTCTGGAATTATCGATCTGTACGGTTATGTGGATTTCTTTGATATTTTGGATCGCGAACAGGACAATCGTCACGGTGGTGATAACTTCTTTGCCAAGATATCTCCACGTTTTTCCCTGGACGCCATTTTTAATAAAGATTTATCCGTTGGACCGTTTAACGAATTCTATATCGCAACGGTAAATAACATTGGCGACCGGGAATTATTTGAACATTACGTTGGTCTGGGTACGGATGTGAAGGTCCCGTGGTTTGGGATGGTGGGAATGAATATCTATGCGCACTACGTTCGTGAAAACTACGGTGCGGATAACGAAGGAAAGTGGGATGGCTACATGTTCTCAACGAACTGGTCGACACCGTTCTATACCTTTGCCAACGGCAGTTATCTGAACTATCAGGGGTACTTTGACTACCAGTTCGCCGCGAACAAGATTGCTAATCAACCGTTATACAGCAACAACGCGATTGAATGGTATAACGGTATCTACTGGCATTCAGAGCACTATGCAGTCGGTTATGGCCTGAAGTATTTCCGCAACATGGCATTGATGGAAAACCATGGCGGTGCGGGGCGTACCACCGGGCTCGGTCACTATTTCAACCTCACCTATAAGTTCTGATTGCGCCGAAATGACACACCAATGCTCTTTTTGCGAGGATTGGTGTGTCAGTCAATGATGTCATTGCCGAGAAATTTACGCAGCCCATCCAGATCCTTAATTTCCAGTCCTTGCTTCGTTCGCGTTACCAGCCCGGCATCCGTCAGCGCTTTAACCGCCCGTCGATAGACCCGGTCGGTAGTGCCGAATCGCTCAGCTTCCTGGTATTTTTTATGGAAACCGTCCATCGGCTGCTTGTTCTGATGCTGGCGATACAGGTCATACGCCACATTATGTACGATAGGGTAGAGCATCCGGTGCAGGAAGATTTCCAGCATATCCTGATAATCAATCGCCATTGCACTGGCAAAAAATATCGCCAGTCTCGGGTGCTGATTCAGCGCTTCCTCCAGACGGTCGCTGCTGCATACCGCTACGGTCAGTGGTTCTTCCGCGACGATATCAAGCTGGCAGCGATATCCGGTAAAAAACTCCATTTCACCAAACAGTTGCTCGTCGCATTCCATGGCGCCCAACTGGAATCGGCGACCATTCTCCGCGCTGTAACGCAGCGAAATTCTTCCGGATTGCACCATGATCAGTCGATCGACAACCTGTCCCTGGCGGTAGAGATACTCATCTTCCTGGATAATCTGCGTTTCAGAGAGTAGCTCCTGAAATATCTTCTCAATTAAGGCATCATCCTGCTGCCAGATATTGTGAAAACGACCTTTTGTGAGGGGTTTAAGCTGCATGACTCAACGTCTTATTGTTTAAGATAAATCTTATCTCAGACTGTATGCCATCTGCTGGGCAATGTCATTAAGAGCGCGAGGCGGATAATAAAAGGACCAGCACCATGCTGGTCCTGACACACTAAGGATGGCTGATAAAGCGAGACAGCCGCTGGCGCAGCAGGCGGTTTTCCTGGCGCAACTGAGCATTCTCTTCCAGCAACGTCAGCGCAACGGCAATCCCTGGCCAGTCAAGTTCCAGCTCCTGACGCAGGCGCACCGCGCGACGCATTACAGTCAGCGCATGATCGTCAAACGTCTCGTCTTCATGGGGTTCTATCACCCCCAAGCCGACAATCTCATGCAGTTCTTCTTCTGACACACCGGTGTACAGACAAAATTCGGTAATGGTAAAAGTGACGGTAACGTTAGCCATTATGCTTTCCCCCACTCTTTGCGCGGATCAAAGGCCTTTTGTGCATCCGCCAGTTGTTGCCACAGGGCGGCACTGGCGTCGTCAGGTTTCGGTGGCATGACGATCTTGATCACCGCATACAAATCGCCGGTATGTTTTTTACTTACCAGACCCTTGCCCTTAATGCGTAGCCGCTGACCGGCCTGACTGCCTGCAGGAATGGTCAGCAGGATGCTCTCTTTCAGCGTCGGAACGGTTACTTTCGCACCCAGCGCAGCTTCCCACGGCGCGAGGGGAACGACTACTTCCAGATCCTGATTAACAATATCGAACAGCGGATGCGGCGCAATATGAATCACCAGCCACAAATCACCGTTCGGCCCACCGTTTTCGCCGGGGGTGCCCTGGCCTTTCAGACGGATACGCTGACCGTTACCGACGCCAGCCGGAATTTTCACATTCAGCGTTTTAGGAATTTCTCGTTCTACCATGCCAAACGCATTGTAGACTGGCAGGTTGTAACTGATAGTGCGGCTATGCTCAGCTAGCGTTTCTTCGAGGAATACGGCAACTTCTATTTCGATGTCGTGCCCGCGGCTGGCAGGGCGCTGGCGCGACTGGTGCGCACGCTGACCAAAAATGGAGGAGAAGATATCGTCGAAATCTTCGGCGCTGTAGCTTTGATTCTCTCCTTGCTGGAATTGACGGCTGAACTGTGGGTCGTTGCGGTGCTGCCACAGCTGATCGTACTCGGCGCGTCGCTGTTCATCACTCAGTACTTCCCAGGCTTCCGCAACCTCTTTAAATCGGGCCTCTGCGTCAGTCTCTTTGCTGACATCAGGATGGTATTTACGGGCGAGTCGACGATAGGCGGTCTTGATTGTCTTGAGATCGTCTGTCGGTTTCACGCCCATAATGGCGTAATAATCCTTTAATTCCATAGCGTTCTCTCGTGTAAATCAACACTTGCAGAAGGTGAACCCTGACAACAGGTATCACCGCTAAGTTTAGGGTAATCCTGATAACGGCGAATGCCAACCGGGAAGGGAGGATATTGCGATAAACGATGCGGTTGCGCACCACCAACAGCGCATTTAACGTTATAGCGTCTGTTGTGTGGTGCGAAAAGTGAGATTAGCTAAACATCAGGATTTAGTGATCAGGAAGCGGACCGTATCAGCATAGTTTCGCACGAATGCATTAAGGTCATCTGACTTCAGTCCTTTTGGATTGATCATATACTTTCCGTTGATGAAAATGGCGGGCACACCGGTTAAATCAACCGCCTTCGCCATTTCTTGCTGCTTAGCGGTTAGTGATTTCACGGCAAAACTGTTCCATGCGGCATCATAATCACTGGCGCTGACGCCCGCGCTGATAAATACGTTACGAATATCGTCCGCTGTTTTAACGGTTTGTTTTTTCTGAACGGCATCAAAAAGCAACGGTTTAACTTTATCTTGTACGTTCAACAGCATGGCGACGGACCAGGCGTGCGTCATGTCTTGTCCCAGAGGACCTAAAAAGTCGACGTGGTATTCGGTGAGTTTGACATCAGCAGGCAATACTTTTTTCACGTTATCAGTGATTTCAAAAACTTCATCGTACTGATAACAGGAAGGGCAGTAGAATGAGAAAAACTTCAGCGCCGCCGGGGCTGAAGCGACGGGTTTTTCCAGGGTGATATACTCTTTACCGTCGGTAAATGATGCTGCCTGAGCGCTAACTGTAAAAAGTAACCCAATCAGGGGTAATAAATATTTTTTCATTTCCATATACTCTAAATAACATTTAATAAACAAATCTTCTGCTAATGAATACGTTCTTCATTGCGTCTGGATATAATAAGGAAATCCCCTGAAAATGCGCTACCCCTTACTTTCATTTACGCATTAGTACGTAGCTGGCATTATTTGTGTGCTGCCATGGAAATATCTGCATGCATTCTTCGTAAATAGTGAATGATAACTTCCGTGATATTTTCAGGGATGTTTTTAGCAATGTTATAGTGTAATAAATAAAGACGGAAATATGATTAATTATCATTTCGTTTTTAAAGCGTGAATTGCAAGTTGTTGCGCTAAGTTCTGCAAACACCCCCGTAGAATTTCTTTTTCTTGTCGCGCGTGAATGAATAGGGTAAATGTCAGAGATGATCAACCCAAATGGATATCGCTATGATCGACCACCTGGATCACCTGGTACTAACCACCAATCATGAAGAGGCTTGCGTTCGTTTCTATGTCGAGCTTTTGGGCATGAGGTTGGAAACTTTCGCGCAAGGTCGGAAAGCCTTCGTCTTTGGCAATCAGAAAATCAATCTCCACATTCGGGGAAAAGAGTTTGAACCCAAAGCCTACGCGCCAACGCCGGGGGCACTGGATTTGTGTTTTATCACCAGGCGTACGCTGGAAGAGGTGATGGAGACGTTTCAAACCCACGGAGTCGAGATTATTGAAGGGCCCGTTGTACGAACCGGTGCGACAGGACCTATTCGCTCAGTTTATGTCAGGGATCCCGATCTCAATCTGATTGAAATCGCGGTATATCCAGCTGATGGCAGGACATAACTTTACAGCGTAAAGGTTGCCAAAAACCGGCGAGTGGTTAAGATAACTCGCATCAATGAGTGAGGGTATAATGGCGAAACGTCAACGGATGGGATGGTGGTTCCTCTGTCTGGCATGTGTTGTGGTGATGGTTTGCACCGCACAACGCATGGCGGGCCTGCACGCGTTGCAGATGGATACCGCCGTTACAAGCGTTGCCGCCAGCGCGCAAGTGCAGACCGACGAGGCCTCACCCGTTACCCCTTGTGAACTGAGCGCGAAGTCATTACTGGCTGCGCCGCCCGTACTGTTTGAAGGTGCTATTCTGGTGCTGTGCCTGCTGTTGTCGTTGCTGGCGCCAGTGCGGGCGTTTCGTCTACCTTTTTTCCCACCGCGAGCCATCTCGCCGCCCACTCTCCGGGTGCATCTCCGATTTTGCGTCTTCCGTGAATGACAGAACAGCCGTTGCTGACTGTTAGATAATTATTCACGGAGAAAAACTATGATGACTGTTTTCAGGCAGGCGCTGCTCTGTCTGTTATTGCTATGGCTGCCCGTATCCTGGGCGGCTGAACCCGGCTGGCTGCGTTCACCCGATAACGATCACGCCAGCGTGCGGTTACGCGCTGATACATCTGCTGGCGGAGAAACCCGTCTGCTGCTGGATGTCAAACTGGAGGACGGCTGGAAAACCTACTGGCGTTCCCCGGGCGAGGGAGGTGTTGCGCCTGCTATCGCCTGGAAAGGGGAAATGCCTGCGGTCGACTGGTTCTGGCCAACCCCTGCTCGTTTTGAGGTCGCCAATATCACTACCCAGGGGTATCACGATAAGGTGACGTTCCCGATGGTGGTGCGCGGTAGATCGCCCGCCACGCTCAGCGGCGTTTTGACGCTATCCACCTGTAGCAACGTTTGCCTGTTGACGGATTTTCCTTTTTCCGTGACGCCCACAGCCCAGGACCCGACTTTTGCACATGATTATGCTCAGGCGATGGGACAGATCCCACTTGCCAGCGGCCTGACCGATACTCTGAGCGCTGGCGCACGGGCGGGAGAGTTAGTCGTCGAGGCTCACCGTGCGGGAGGCTGGACTGAACCGGGGCTATATCTGGATGCCGTTGATGATACGGATTTTGGCATGCCGCAAATCCATGTTGAGGGGGAGACGTTACGCGCCACGGTACCTGTACATGACGGTTGGGGAGAAGGCGCGCCGGATCTACGTGGTAAGTCAGTCACGCTGGTGCTGGCAGATAACGGTGTTGCCCAGGAAAGCCGTCTTGCGATTGGCGAGGCCCCGGTTGTTGAGAACGCCTCACTCCCACTGTGGCAAGTGGTGTTAATGGCACTGCTGGGCGGTTTGATCCTCAATCTGATGCCCTGTGTGTTACCGGTTCTGGGCATGAAGCTAGGCTCTATTTTGCTGGTCGAGGAAAAAAGTCGTCACCAGATCCGTCGTCAGTTTCTGGCATCGGTAGCCGGAATTCTGGTCTCGTTTATGGCCCTGGCGCTATTGATGACGGTGCTGCGTTTAACCAATCAGGCGCTTGGCTGGGGGATCCAGTTTCAGAATCCGTGGTTCATTGGCGTCATGGTACTGGTGATGCTGACGTTCAGCGCCAGCCTGTTCGGGTGGTTTGAATTCCGACTCCCGTCGGCGATGACCACCACGTTAGCGACTCACGGCGGCAACGGTCTGTCGGGACATTTCTGGCAAGGTGCATTTGCGACACTACTTGCCACGCCGTGCAGCGCTCCGTTCCTGGGAACGGCGGTGGCGGTAGCATTGACCGCTTCGCTGCCGACGTTGTGGGGACTGTTTATCGCACTTGGGCTGGGGATGAGCTTACCGTGGCTGCTGGTGGCCCTGCGTCCCGGTCTGGCGCTGCGTTTACCGCGGCCAGGACGCTGGATGAATATTTTGCGGCGTCTCCTTGGCGTGATGATGCTGGGTTCGGCTATCTGGCTTGCGACGTTACTGCTCCCACACATAGGGTTTAGCGGACAAAGTAGCGCTAAAGAAAGCGTGAACTGGCAACCGCTAAGCGAGCAGGCGATTGAGGATGCGCTGGCGCAACATAAGCGCGTGTTCATTGACGTCACAGCCGACTGGTGCATCACCTGTAAGGTAAACAAATACAACGTATTGCATAAAGATGACGTTCAGGCCGCATTGCAACAGCCGGATGTGGTGGCGCTGCGCGGCGACTGGACACTCCCTTCTGAAGCCATTACCGAATTTCTAAAAAAACGCGGCCAGGTTGCTGTGCCGTATAACCAAATTTATGGCCCCGGTCTGCCGGATGGCCAGGCGTTACCCACGTTGTTAACCCGCGATGCGGTACTGCAAACGTTGAATGATGCCAAAGGAGTAACCCCATGAAAATGATGATTGTTCTGCTGTTAACCCTGTTTTCTGCCGTCAGTATCGCGAAAGAGCCTGCGCCGTTTACCCCGGAACAGGAAAAGCAAATTGAAGCATTAATTCAGGAAGCCTTGTTTAACGATCCCAACAGCCCGCGGATTGGCGTGAAGCAGGCGAAACTGACTCTGATAAACTTCACCGATTACAACTGCCCATACTGCAAGCAGTTGGATCCAATGCTGGAAAAAATTGTGCAGAAATACCCTGACGTGGCGGTAGTGATCAAACCGCTGCCGTTTAAAGGTGAAAGCTCGGAACTGGCGGCGCGGACCGTGTTGACCACCTGGCATCAGCATCCGCAACAGTTTCTGGCGCTACATGAAAAACTGATGCAGAAGAAGGGCTACCATACCGACGTCAGTATCAAACAGGCGCAGGAAAAATCGGGGGCCAGTCCGGTGACGCTGGATGCCCAAAGTGCTGAAACGCTGAGTACTAACCTGCAACTGGCACGACTGGTGGGTGTGCAGGGAACTCCCGCAACAATTATTGGTGATGAACTTATTCCCGGTGCGGTGTCGTGGGAAACCCTTGAGGAAGTGGTAAAAGAAAAACTGGCGGCGGCCAATGCTCAGTAAACTGCGCCGCTGGTTGCGCGAAGGGCTGATCTTACTGGCATTGTTGGCGGGGGCGATGCTGCTGATGGATGTCTGGCGCGCGCCGCAGCTCCCTGCCTCCTTTGACAGCACGCCTTTACAAACGCTGGATGGTGAAACCGTCACGCTGGCGGCGCTCAGCAAAGACGAGCCGGTGTTGCTTTATTTCTGGGCGAGCTGGTGCGGCGTATGCCGCTTCACGACGCCGGAAGTCGCCAGGCTGCGTTCGGAAGGGGAAAATGTGATGACCATTGCGTTACGTTCCGGAAATGAAGCTGAGGTATCTCGCTGGCTGTCGCGAAAAGGCGTGGACTTTCCAGTCATCAATGATGCGAACGGGGCCATTTCCCGCAGTTGGGCGATCAGCGTCACGCCCACGCTGGTGGTGATGTCACAAGGTCGGGTGGTATCAACCACCAGCGGCTGGACCAGCTACTGGGGCATGAAACTTCGGTTGTGGTGGGCGAAAACGTTCTGATTAATGTGCCGGGGAAACCCGGCATTTTTTATGACGTCGCCCTCCCCAGGAAGGCATATTTCGTTGCCTGGCGAAGCAAACACGGTGATTAACGTCCAGAATCAGTCATCTTCTCTTTTCCAGGAAAGTGCAACATGACGAGTTCTTTCGCGTTTGGACCCGCTCTGGTGGTGATGATTGCTGCCACATTTGTCCTCGCCGGGATGGTGAAGGGCGTTACGGGTATGGGGTTACCCACCGTGGCCATGGGGATCCTCGGATCGCTAATTTCGCCAGTTGCCGCGGCGGCCATGCTGCTATTGCCTTCGCTGATAAGCAATTTGTTCCAGTTTGGCGGTGGTGGAAATACACGCCAATTGCTCAAACGACTGTGGCCAATGCTGTTGACAGTTGTGGTGGCGACACTGCTTGCCAGCGCCTGGATTACCGGGGGGGACACCACCCGCACTCAGTTTGCGCTCGGTGTGGCGCTGGTGGCCTACGCTATCTGGACGCTGGCGGGAAAGAAAATCGCGGTGGCCCCGCAGCGTGAAAAACCGTACTCCCTCGTTATTGGATTTGTGACCGGCTTATTGACCGGCGGAACCGGGGTGTTTGTGATGCCCGCCGTGCCCTGGATCCAGTCCCTCGGCTTTGAGAAAGATGAACTGGTGCAGGCACTCGGGATCTCTTTTACCTTTTCGACCCTGGCATTGGCGTTGGGCCTGTGGTGGCATAACGCGCTGCCCGTACAATCGCTAAGCTTGTCGGCTTTGGCCATTGTTCCCGCGCTGATTGGCCAATGGATAGGTACCCGTGTGCGACGGGTTATTTCTCCGCTCGTGTTTAAACGCTGTTTTCTGTTTTGTCTGGTCGGGTTGGGTACAGAGATGATGCTGCGTGCTGTGTGACCGGAGCGGTGACTTTGCGCGACTTTCATGGCATCGTTAATTCAGAGATTCAGGGCTAATGAGGTCGTTATGGCATCCGTGATGTTACATGAAGAAGAGGGCGATCTGGAGTCGCAAATGGCACTCACTGCGGCAGTGATGGCCGATAAATCGCGCTCGCGTATGCTGTGCGCCCTGATGGATGGCCGCGCCTGGACTGCAACTGAACTCAGCGCGGTGGCGGATATATCAGCGTCGACCGCCAGTGCGCATCTGGCGCGTCTGTGCGAACAACGTTTTGTTGTGGCGCTTGCGCAGGGCAGACATCGTTATTTTCGCCTGGCAGGTTCCGATATCGCTGAACTGCTGGAGCGTTTGATGGGCGTGGCGTGGGCGACATCAACGCCCCGCAGAATCACTACGCCGCCAGGTTTGCGGCATGCCCGCACCTGCTACGACCATCTCGCCGGAGAGGTCGCGGTGAGGTTGTTTGATACGCTAGTTTCCCGTCAGTGGTTAACGCCGGATGGTGAAACGCTGACTCCTCTTGGCCAGGAAAATCTGGCCCGGATGGGGATTGTTCTTGTCACGGGCTCATCCCGGCGGAAGTTAACCTGCGGTTGTCTGGACTGGAGCGAACGACGTTATCATTCCGGCGGTGTGCTTGGCGCAACGCTGCTGCGCTGGTTTAGCGAACAGCGATGGATAAAAACCGAACCGGGCAGCCGCCACGTCACCTTCACACCTCTTGGCATTCGCAAACTCGAAACCGATTTCGGTGTTAAAACGACACGCTAGATGGTCTGTTTTGCGAAAGCGTTCCCGGAAATATGTCATATTTCTGTCACACTCTGTTGTGATTGATAACAACAAGAGGTCGTAGGGATGAATAAATCGTTAATCGCCGCAGCCGTGGCAGGGGCTGTATTATTGTCAACCGCCGCGCAGGCGCAGACCGCGCCGGAAGGGTATCAGCTTCAACAAGTATTGATGATGAGTCGGCATAACTTACGTGCACCTTTAGCCAATAATGGCAGCGTTCTTGAACAGTCCACCCCCAAACAATGGCCAGAATGGGATGTCCCCGGCGGACAACTCACCACCAAAGGCGGCGTGCTGGAAATCTATATGGGCCACTATATGCGAGAGTGGCTGGCAGAGCAGGGAATAGTGAAGTCGGGCGAATGCCCTGCGCCGGACACGGTTTATACCTACGCTAACAGCCTGCAGCGTACGGTCGCCACGGCGCAGTTCTTTGTCACCGGTGCTTTTCCTGGTTGTGATGTTCCGGTCCATCATCAGGAAAAAATGGGCACCATGGATCCCACCTTTAATCCGGTGATCACCGATGATTCCGCTGCCTTCAGCCAGCAGGCCGTTCAGGCCATGGAGAAAGAGCGTAGTAAAATGCAGCTCAACGAAAGCTATCAGCTGCTTGAGCAAATGACAGACTACAAAGACTCTCCGTCCTGCAAAGAAAAACAGCAGTGTTCCCTGACCGATGCCAAAGACACGTTTAGTGCGAAATACCAGCAGGAGCCAGGCGTTTCGGGGCCGCTGAAGGTGGGGAATTCGCTGGTTGATGCCTTCACGCTGCAATATTACGAAGGCTTCCCGATGGACAAGGTTGCCTGGGGTGAGATTAAATCGGATCAGCAGTGGAAGGTCCTGTCGAAACTGAAAAACGGCTATCAGGACAGCCTGTTCACCTCCCCGGAAGTAGCGCAGAACGTCGCCAAACCACTGGTGAAATATATTGATAATGCGCTGGTTACCGATCGCGCGAAAGCACCGAAAATAACCGTGCTGGTGGGGCATGACTCAAATATTGCTTCGCTGCTCACGGCGCTGGATTTCAAACCGTACCAGCTTCACGATCAGAACGAGCGTACGCCGATTGGCGGGAAGATTGTTTTCCAGCGCTGGCATGACAGCAACGCAAATCGTGACCTGATGAAAATCGAGTACGTGTATCAGAGCTCGCAGCAGTTGCGTAATGCAGATGTTCTGACGCTGAAATCCCCGGCGCAGCGCGTAACGCTGGAACTGAAAGGGTGTCCGGTAGATGCAGACGGCTTTTGCCCGATAGATAAGTTCGACAGCGTGTTGAATGAGGCGGCTAAGTAAAAGAAAAACTCCCCCGTGTTCGCGGGGGAGTCTGAGCACTAGACGTTTTTACGTTCGATAGTCTGTTCACCCCAAAAGAGCGAATCTTTGTCTGTTTTCTCAAAGGCTTTGATGAGCACCTCGTCGCTACCTTCTTCCCAAATTTTTTCCGCCAGTTTCTCGTCATAATGTGCGACTTCAAAAATGGCTTCGGCTATTTCCGGCGATGTATTGCGCAGACTTGCCCATTCGCCGACGCGATGGGCTTTCGCTTCTTGAGTTGGCATTCGAATCCTCCTGTTGAAGATTAGCCGTTGAGTTTTACTGCCAGACCTGCGACATATTCACCCTGATAGCGGGCGATAGATAATTCTTCCTGACTTGGCTGGCGAGAGCCGTCGCCTCCGGCAATGGTGGTTGCACCGTAAGGGGTACCGCCGCGAACTTGAGAGACATCAAACAGCTCTTGCGCCGCGTAACCGATAGGCACAATTACCATCCCATGGTGGGCAAGCGTAGTCCAGGTTGATGTAATGGTTTGTTCCTGACCGCCGCCGGTTCCCGTTGAGCTGAATACGCTGGCGAGTTTGCCGTACAGGCCGCCAGAGGCCCACAGCCCGCCAGTCTGGTCGAGGAACGTACGCATCTGACCGGACATATTGCCAAAACGCGTGGGGGTACCAAAAATGATGGCGTCATAATCAGCCAGTTCTTGTGGGGTTGCGACTGGTGCGTTTTGTGTTTTGCCGCCAGCCTTAAGGAAAATCTCGGGCTGCATGGTCTCTGGTACACGCTTAATAATCACTTCCGCGCCATCTACCTTATTTGCGCCTTCTGCGACTGCGTGGGCCATAGTTTCAATGTGTCCGTACATGGAATAATAAAGCACCAGAACTTTTGCCATTTTACACTACTCCTCGAGTTAACCGTGTCCGTAGCGACTCGCTACCTACCTTTAAAGATATGACGTACTGTCAGGAGTGCAAATTTCACAATCACTTCTTTGATTTATAACAATTTTTACAACAACCCGCTTTGTAGCAAAATGATACATATTTAACCGGGTGGAATTCAGTAGTCATAAGAAAGACTTATTGATTTCTTATGGTGATTATTTCTTTGTCACTGCTGATCCTGTTGCAGGATATTACAGTTAGCGTCTGCCCAGGCCACGCTTCACTATGCTTAATCCCACGCAGTTATTTTCAGGGCCTCGCCCGTAACGCTGCGTGAGGTATCACTCCTCAGTACCTATGCAATATGATGTCTAATCAATGACGGAGGTCAGTAATGGCAAACCATCGGGGCGGTTCCGGCAACTTTGCGGAAGACCGTGAAAGAGCATCAGAAGCAGGTCGAAAAGGTGGCCAGCACAGCGGGGGCAACTTTAAGAATGACCCGCAACGCGCTTCAGAGGCAGGCAAAAAAGGGGGCAAAAATAGCCACGGCAACAACAAATCGTAATTGTCGGGCTATCTGTCAGATATGTCGTGACGGCTGAGTGTCAGAGACAGACGTTACGTAGCCACCGCCGCCGGGTCCTTCCGGCGGTTTTTTTTGTCTGCAAGGTTGAACTGTAACAAAACGCAACGCAGACTAATGACATTCAGTTAATCGGGTGTCTCATGTCATTACTTTCTCGTTATTCCTTCTCTGTTAAACCTCAGGAAGCGATCCTCATTGTGATCACCATGTTCTGGGGTGGCACATTTTTGGCAGTGCAATATGCTGTTACCCTGAGCGGGCCTTTTTTCTTTGTCGGTGTGCGTTTTGCCACTGCCGCGCTGGCGGTCGCGCTTTTGTCGTTACACACATTGCATAAGCTGACGTGGCTGGAGGTCAAAGCAGGGGTTGCAATTGGTATCGCAATTGCGCTGGGCTATAGCCTGCAAACCTGGGGGCTACAGTTTATTCCCAGCAGTAAATCGGCGTTTATTACCGCGATGTACGTTCCGTTGGTACCGCTTTTACAATGGCTGTGTCTGGGGCGCATGCCTGGTCTGATGCCGTGCGTCGGCATTGTGCTGGCCTTTATCGGATTGATTTTTCTTGCCGGACCGGGAGGCAATTTACTGGCCCTGGGCGAAGGCGAGTGGATCACGCTTGCCGGTGCGGTGGCGATTGCGGCAGAAATTATCCTGATTAGCGCGTGGGCGGGAAAAGTGGATGTACGTCGGGTTACGGTAGTGCAACTGGCAACCGCTTCGATAGTGGCGTTTATGGCGATGGGACCGGCCGGAGAGACCGTACCACCAATGTCTACCGGATTGCTGGTGGTGGCGCTGGGGCTGGGGATTTTTAGCGCGATTATTCAGGTCACCATGAACTGGGCGCAGCGCAGCGTTTCGCCGACACGCGCGACGGTTATTTATACCGGTGAGCCGGTGTGGGCGGGGATCTTTGGCCGTCTGGCGGGTGAACGCTTACCGCTACTTGCATTGCTTGGTGCGGCATTCATTATTGTTGGCGTGCTGGTTAGCGAGCTGAAGTTCAAAAAGAAAAAAGCGCTTGGACAAGAGGCGCCGCCGGAATCGCTTTAATTTAACCATTCACCGCGTGATTTGGTATGCTGGCGCCCTTACAAGAAGGAGAGGGCGCATGGTCCAACGCGCAGAGAAAAAAACAGGTAAGCGCTCGCAGGCTGTCAGTGCAAAACGCCAGGCCATATTAACCGCGGCATTAAATATCTTCTCCCAATATGGGATCCACGGCACGCGCCTGGAGCAGGTGGCAGAACAGGCGGGCGTGTCAAAAACCAATCTGCTTTATTACTACCCGTCAAAAGAGGTGCTCTATATCGCCGTTTTACGGCAGATCCTCGACATCTGGCTGGCTCCATTGAAAGCTTTTCGCGAAGACTTTGCGCCGCTGGTGGCCATTAAAGAATACATTCGTCTTAAGCTGGAAGTGTCGCGCGATTACCCTCAGGCCTCACGGCTGTTTTGTATGGAGATGCTGGCCGGCGCGCCTTTATTGATGGCAGAACTGGAGGGGGATCTCAAAACGCTAATTGATGAGAAATCCGCGCTGATTGCCGGTTGGGTCAAAAGCGGAAAACTGGCTCCGGTCGATCCGCATCATCTGATTTTTATGATTTGGGCTTCAACTCAGCACTACGCCGACTTTGCCCCACAGGTAGAGGCGGTGACGGGCGCAACGCTGCGTGATGAAGCCTTTTTTAACCAAACGGTGGAGAGCGTACAGCGGATGATTATTGAAGGGATCCGCGTGCGTTAACTGGCCGGCGGTAACGGACAGCTTAAATCGCCTTCTTCACACTGCAAGAGCGAGGCGAGAAACGCTTCGCGCTCGTTGGTCTTATCCGTCAGGCACTGGCTGGAAATCATCGCCTGAACGCTACCGCCTTCGGTACCGGAACTGATTAACGCACAGTCCGCATCGCGCAAAGTTATCCAGGATATTTGCGCTTTTTTCAGTAAATCGCGCTGGGTTGGGGCCGCGCGCTTCAGCGCATTCTGGTACGTTTCATTAAGTTTGGCGTCGGCCGCCTTATACTGCTCTGCCGCACAGGTGTTCATCTCAATCTGCGTGTTCGCGTTGGCGCAGTCATCCGCCAGCACCTGGCCGCTCAGCAGCAGCGCTGCAAATGTCAGTACGATTCGTTTCATGCTTCCCTCTGGCTTCATAAAAAAAGGCCCCGTTACCGGAGCCTTAATTAACCACAACCTTAGCCGATTGTCATCAGGCTGGCGTTCCCCCCGGCTGCGGCGGTATTGACGCTCAGGGAGCGCTCAATATACAGCCTTTCCAGTAGGATATTGCTTTCGCCGCGGGCAAAGCCCTGGACCGACACAATCGCCCCTTCGCGGGACGCCACTGCTTCACACAGAGCGCGAAGCTGATCGGAATCGCCGTGGAAAATAACCGCATCAAACGGCTGCGTGGCGATGTTGTCCGCTTTGGCAAACTGAATGCGCCCGGAAACCGCAGTTGGCAGGCGTTTTGCCAGGTCGCGATGGAACGTATCATCTGGCCACAGGATTAGGCTACCTACTGAAGTCACAGCGGCAACCTGAACCAGTGCATCCTGCTCATCATCGGCGATACACAGCACGCGTTCACGCGGCAAAAGCGTCCAGGTATTGCGCTCGCCGGTTGGGCCTGGCAGCAGACGCTGGGTACCGGCCTGCGCCAGTTCGCCAAACTGCTGGCAAAGCGCACGCAGCGATGGACGGTCGGTTGCCCATTCGCTGAGCGCTTCCAGCGGCTGAACGAGCGCGGTTTTAAGCTGCGCATCGACCGGGTATTCCGCATCCTGACGGGCAAGCGTAATGCCTAACGCATTTTCCGGGCGGTTAGCCAGCAGGCGGTACAGATACAGCGGTCCACCCGCTTTTGGCCCGGTTCCTGACAAGCCTTCGCCACCGAATGGCTGCACACCGACGACGGCGCCAACCATATTGCGGTTAACGTACAGGTTCCCCACATGTGCCGAGCCCGTGACCTGGGCGATGGTTTCATCGATACGGGTGTGCACGCCCAGCGTCAGGCCGTAGCCGGAGGCATTAATTTGCTCAATCAGGCTGCCCAGATTGTTACGGGTGTAACGCACAACGTGCAGTACCGGACCGAACACCTCTTTTTGTAATTCGTCGAAGCTTTCCAGCTCGATAAGCGTCGGGGCGATAAAGGTACCGGTTTGCCATTCACGCGCATCTTCGCTGTTTTCGCGCGCGGCCTGGAACACCGGACGTCCTTTGGCGCGCATAGCCTGAATATGGCGCTCAATATTGGCTTTGGCTTCTTCATCGATAACCGGCCCAATATCGGTGGTCAGGCGCCCCGGGTTACCCATGCGGCATTCCGCCATCGCGCCGCGCAGCATTTTCAGCGTATGGTCGGCGACATCGTCCTGCAGACACAGGACGCGAAGCGCGGAGCAGCGCTGTCCGGCGCTGTCAAAGGCAGAAGCCAGAACATCGACCACGACCTGTTCCGTCAATGCGGAGGAGTCGACGATCATGGCGTTCATCCCGCCGGTTTCGGCGATAAGCGGGATTGGACGCCCCTGAGCATCCAGGCGGGTCGCGATATTACGTTGCAACAGCGTGGCGACTTCCGTTGAGCCAGTAAACATGACGCCGCGTACGCGCTCATCGGAAGTGAGCTGTGCCCCGACGGTTTCACCCTGACCTGGCAACAGTTGTACCACGCCCGGCGGTACACCCGCTTCGAGTAAAATAGCGATGCCCTGGGCGGCAATCAGCGGGGTTTGTTCCGCGGGTTTTGCCAGCACGCTATTACCTGCAGCCAGCGCGGCGGCGATCTGCCCGGTGAAAATGGCCAGCGGGAAGTTCCATGGGCTGATACAAACCACCGGTCCTAACGGACGATGGGTTTCATTATCGAAGTCATCGCGGACCTGACCGGCATAATAGTGCAGGAAGTCTACCGCTTCGCGCACTTCCGCAATGGCGTTGCTGAAGGTTTTACCTGCTTCGCGCACCAGGATGCCAATCAACTGCTGCATCTGGCCTTCCATCAGAACGGCGGCGCGATGCAAAATAGCGGCGCGCTCTTGTGGCGGTGTGGCGAACCAGATCGGCGCGTTATTTACCGCGTTCTGCAATGCCTGTTCCACTTCACTGTGAGTCGCTTCTCGCACGTAACCGACAATGTCCTTCGGTTCGGCCGGGTTGATGACGGGCGTCATTTCACCGTCAGCAACCGGATGTTCGAGCATCGGTTTAGCGTGCCATTTTTGCAGCGCGCTGTTGAGCAGGGCGGAGGACAGTGAGGCCAGACGATGTTCGTTCGCTAAATCCAGCCCGCCTGAGTTTTCGCGGCCTTTACCGTACAGGTCACGCGGCAGGGCAATCTTCGGATGCGGCAGACCGGCCTGGCCTTCCTGCTGCGCCAGTTTTTCAACGGCTTCGACCGGATCGGCCACCAGTTCATCCAGCGGCAGGGTAGTGTCTGCAATGCGGTTGACGAACGAGGTGTTGGCGCCGTTTTCCAGCAGACGACGCACCAGGTATGCCAGCAGCGTTTCGTGCGTGCCGACCGGTGCATAAATGCGGCATGGACGGTTCAGCTTACCATCCGCGACTTTGCCGGTAACCTGCTCATACAGCGGTTCGCCCATGCCGTGCAGGCACTGGAACTCGTACTGACCCGGATAGTAGTTTTGACCGGCCAACTGATAAATCGCTGCCAGCGTATGGGCGTTGTGGGTGGCGAACTGCGGGTAGATCAGATTCGGTACCGCAAGCAGTTTTTTCGCACAGGCCAGATAGGAAACGTCGGTGTAGACCTTACGGGTATAGACCGGGTAACCTTCCAGGCCATCCATCTGGGCACGTTTGATTTCGCTATCCCAGTAGGCGCCCTTAACCAGGCGGATCATCAGGCGACGGCGGCTGCGCGTGGCGAGGTCAATCAGGTAGTCGATAACATACGGGCAGCGCTTCTGGTAGGCCTGAATAACAAAGCCGATACCGTTCCAGCCCGCGAGTTCAGGTTCAAAGCACAGTTTTTCCAGCAGATCGAGGGAGATCTCCAGTCGGTCGGCCTCTTCAGCATCGATATTGATACCGATGTCGTACTGGCGGGCCAGCAAAGTAAGCGACTTCAGACGCGGATAGAGTTCATCCATCACGCGGTCATACTGCGCACGGCTATAACGCGGATGCAGCGCCGACAGCTTGATAGAAATGCCCGGCCCTTCATAGATGCCGCGACCGTTAGAGGCTTTACCAATGGCGTGGATTGCCTGTTGGTACGAAACCATGTAAGCCTGCGCATCGGCGGCGGTCAGAGCCGCTTCGCCCAGCATGTCGTAAGAGTAGCGGAAACCTTTTTCTTCCAGTTTACGGGCGTTAGCCAGCGCTTCGGCAATAGTCTCTCCGGTGACGAACTGTTCGCCCATCAGGCGCATTGCCATGTCGACGCCTTTACGCACCAGTGGTTCACCGCTTTTACCGATAATACGGTTGAGTGAGCGTGAGAGGCTGGCTTCGTTATGCGTAGAAACCAGACGACCGGTAAACAACAGTCCCCAGGTCGCCGCGTTGACGAACAGGGACGGGCTGCGTCCAATGTGCGACTGCCAGTTGCCGTTGCTGATTTTGTCGCGAATTAACGCATCGCGGGTGGCCTTATCTGGAATACGCAGCAGGGCTTCGGCCAGGCACATCAGCGCGACGCCTTCCTGTGAAGAAAGGGAGAATTCCTGCAATAAACCTTGTACCATCCCGGCGCGGCCACTGGCGGTCTTCTGGTTACGCAGTTTGTCAGCCAGATCGTACGCCAGCTTGTGTGCTTGCTCCGCGATGGGTTGCGGCAGACGAGCCTGCTCCATCAGCATCGGCACGGCATCGGTTTCGGCTCGGCGGTACGCGGCGGTGATTGCTGCGCGGGAAACAGACTGCGGCAGGATCTGTTCGGCAAATTCCAGGAAAGGCTGATGTGCTTCATTCTGTGGCGTGGTTGACTCCTCACCCTCATTAGCGGCTCCCGCCAGCAGAGCCGGTAGTTCAGGAAGCGCGTCGTCATTTTCCAGTCTTTCGAGATAATTAAAGATGGCTTGTTTGATCAGCCAATGTGGCGTGCGATCGATTCGTGATGCTGCTGTTTTAATACGCTCGCGAGTGGCGTCATCCAGCTTAACCCCCATCGTGGTGGTTCCCATGCCGTTTACTCCTGTTGTACTGAAATACGTGTCTGATAGTTACCGAGAAATATCCACTATGTTGCAACTTTGTGCAACCGTGTTAAATGTGACTTGGTTTGCAAGCTTGGAAATGAATGAAATGTTAATAAATATGAGTCTTATGATGCGAGCTGTAAAAATTACAGAATCTTTTTCTCTGCGGTAGTTAACACTTTTAAAAGGTGCAACCGAAAAAAATGTGAGAGAGTGCAACCTACAGAAAAATGCTATCTACTCTGGATCAAATTTGATGTAAATGGTGTGTTAAATCGATTGTGAATAACCATCGCTTCCGGCAGGATACGGTCGCCCTGGTCAACATAGATATCTTTGCCACGTTCCGGCAGGGTAATAAAACGGCAAGCCATGGCATTGCTGATACATAATTTTGGAGAGTTTTGATGGCTATTAGCACACCGATGTTAGTGACATTCTGTGTCTATATTTTCGGCATGATATTGATAGGGTTTATTGCATGGCGGTCAACCAAAAACTTTGACGATTACATTCTGGGTGGACGCAGTCTGGGTCCATTCGTGACCGCATTATCCGCCGGGGCATCTGACATGAGCGGCTGGTTGCTGATGGGTTTGCCCGGCGCGATTTTCCTGTCGGGGATTTCAGAAAGCTGGATCGCCATCGGCCTTATTTTGGGCGCATGGATCAACTGGAAGCTGGTGGCCGGACGTTTACGTGTACATACCGAATACAATAACAATGCGCTGACGTTACCGGATTACTTTACCGGTCGCTTTGAAGATAAAAGCCGAATTCTGCGTATTATCTCCGCGCTGGTTATTTTGCTGTTTTTCACCATCTATTGTGCTTCAGGGATTGTGGCAGGGGCGCGTCTGTTTGAAAGCACCTTTGGCATGAGCTACGAAACAGCGCTGTGGGCAGGGGCGGCCGCGACGATCATTTATACCTTTATTGGTGGTTTCCTGGCGGTTAGCTGGACCGATACCGTCCAGGCCAGCCTGATGATCTTTGCTCTGATCCTGACGCCGGTAATGGTCATTATTGGCGTGGGTGGATTTGAAGATTCGCTGGAAGTGATTAAACAAAAGAGCATTGAGAACGTGGACATGTTCAAAGGGCTGAATTTTGTTGCCATCATTTCTTTGATGGGCTGGGGTCTGGGCTACTTTGGCCAGCCGCATATTCTGGCGCGCTTTATGGCGGCAGATTCCCACCATAGCATCGTTCATGCTCGCCGTATCAGTATGACCTGGATGATCCTGTGTCTGGCAGGTGCCGTGGCCGTGGGCTTCTTTGGTATTGCTTACTTTAACAACAACCCACAGCTTGCCGGTGCCGTTAACCAGAACGCCGAGCGTGTGTTTATTGAACTGGCGCAAATCCTGTTCAACCCGTGGATTGCCGGTATTCTGCTGTCTGCGATCCTCGCTGCGGTTATGTCGACCCTGAGCTGCCAACTGCTGGTGTGCTCCAGCGCAATCACCGAAGATTTGTACAAAGCGTTCCTGCGTAAAAATGCCAGCCAGAAAGAGTTGGTATGGATTGGCCGCATCATGGTGCTGGTCGTGGCGCTGGTGTCTATCGCGCTGGCGGCGAACCCGGAGAACCGCGTGCTGGGTCTGGTAAGCTACGCCTGGGCGGGCTTCGGCGCGGCGTTTGGTCCGGTGGTTCTGTTCTCGGTAATGTGGTCGCGTATGACCCGCAACGGCGCGCTGGCAGGGATGATCATCGGTGCGGTGACGGTAATCGTCTGGAAGCAGTTTGCCTGGTTGGGTCTGTATGAAATTATCCCGGGCTTTGTTTTCGGCAGCATCGGTATTGTGGTCTTCAGCCTGTTGGGTAAAGCGCCTTCAGCCGCTATGCAGCAACGTTTTGCCGAGGCTGATGCGCATTATCACTCAGCTCCGCCATCGCGTTTACAGGCAGAATAATTTATCTCCTGTCCCTGAAGCCCGCCGTGCGCGGGCTTTTTATTGCGTCCCCGCATACCTGCATAACCGTTACCCGCCTAACTGTTTACATTAAGTCATCATTCTCAAAACATTCTGCTTGAGTTTTTTCTTGCCGTAATGATAATCACTATCACTGTAATTTACTTTTCTTTTCATCAATTGACCGAGAATAACGTTTAAGGGTTCTTCGCATGTTTGTTCCATTTCTAATTATGTTGCGCGAAGGGTTAGAGGCCGCGCTGATTGTCAGCCTGATTGCCAGCTACCTGAAACGGACTCAGCGTGGTCGATGGATTGGTGTGATGTGGATTGGTGTTCTGCTGGCGGCGGCGTTATGCCTGGCGTTGGGGATTTTCATCAACGAAACCACCGGTGAATTTCCGCAAAAAGAACAGGAGCTGTTTGAGGGCATCGTGGCGGTCATTGCCGTGGTGATCCTCACCTGGATGGTGTTCTGGATGCGTAAAGTTTCGCGCAACGTCAAAGTCCAGCTTGAACAGGCTGTCGATAACGCGTTGCAACGTGGCAACCATCACGGCTGGGCGCTGGTAATGATGGTCTTTTTTGCCGTTGCCCGTGAAGGGCTGGAATCGGTGTTCTTCCTGTTGGCGGCATTCCAGCAGGATGTAGGCATCTGGCCGCCGTTAGGTGCGATGCTGGGACTGGCTACCGCGGTGGTTCTGGGTTACCTGATTTACCTCGGCGGCATTCGCCTCAACCTCGGGGCATTCTTTAAATGGACCAGCCTGTTCATTTTGCTGGTGGCTGCCGGTCTTGCCGCTGGGGCGATCCGCGCTTTCCACGAAGCCGGGTTGTGGAATCATTTTCAGGATGTGGCGTTTGACCTGAGCAGTGTGCTGTCGACACATTCGCTGTTTGGCACATTGATGGAAGGTATTTTCGGCTATCAGGAAGCGCCAAGCGTTAGTGAAGTCGCTGTCTGGTTTATCTACCTGATTCCGGCGTTGATTATGTTTGCACTACCGCCGCGTTCAGGCACTACGGCATCGCGTACCGCACCTTGATAAAAACGCGATGCAGAATACTTTTTAGTTACAACATACTTATTTAAAGGGATAGGTTATGACGCTTAATTTTCGCCGTAGTGCGCTGCAGTTGGGTATTGCCGCGCTGTTTGCATCCGCTTTTTCTGCACAAGCCGCCGATATTCCGCAGGTGAAAGTCACGGTTAACGACAAACAGTGTGAACCGATGACGATCACGGTAAACGCCGGGAAAACGCAGTTCATCATCCAGAACCACAGCCAGAAAGCGCTGGAGTGGGAGATCCTCAAAGGCGTTATGGTGGTTGAAGAACGCGAAAACATTGCGCCAGGCTTTAGCCAGAAAATGACGGCTAACCTGCAGCCGGGCGAATATGATATGACCTGCGGCCTGTTGACTAACCCGAAAGGCAAACTGATCGTAAAAGGTAGTGCAACGGCGGATGCCGCACAAAGCGATGCTCTGCTGAGTCTGAGCGGCGCGATTACCGAATACAAAGCCTATGTGACAGCCGAAACCGCACAGCTGGTTGCGGGCACCAAAGCCTTTACCGATGCGATTAAAGCTGGCGATCTGGAAAAAGCGAAATCGCTGTATGCGCCAACCCGTCAACATTATGAGCGTATTGAACCGATTGCTGAACTGTTCTCCGATCTCGACGGCAGCATCGATGCGCGTGAAGATGATTATGAGCAAAAAGCCGCCGATCCTAAATTCACTGGCTTCCACCGCCTGGAGAAAGCGCTGTTTGGTGACAATACCACCAAAGGTATGGACAAGTACGCCGACCAATTAAACAGCGATGTTCTTGACCTGCAAACGCGTATTAGTGAGCTGGCTTTCCCACCGTCTAAAGTTGTTGGCGGGGCAGCAGGACTGATTGAAGAAGTTGCTGCCAGCAAAATCAGTGGGGAAGAAGATCGCTACAGCCATACCGATCTGTGGGATTTCCAGGCCAACGTCGATGGCGCGCAGAAAATTGTCGATCTCCTGCGTCCTCAGTTGCAAAAATCCAATGCTGAACTGCTGGCGAAGGTGGATGCGAACTTCAAAAAGGTCGATACCATTCTGAACAAGTACCGTACCAAAGACGGCTTTGAAACCTATGACAAACTGACCGATGCCGATCGTAATGCGCTGAAAGGGCCAATCACGACGCTGGCGGAAGACTTGTCGCAATTACGCGGTGTTCTGGGTCTGGATTAAGCACTATGCAGCAAGATAATGAAAACGGCGTGAGCGAACCGTCACGCCGACGTTTACTGAAAGGGATGGGCGCCCTGGGTGGGGCGCTGGCGCTGGCGGGTGGGTGTCCGGTTGCCCACGCGCAAAAACCACAAAGCGCGCCGGGAACCCTGTCTCCGGATGCGCGTAGTGAAGCGCAGCCGTTTTATGGTGAGCATCAGGCTGGGATCCTGACGCCGCAGCAGGCATCGATGATGCTGGTGGCGTTCGATGTTCTCGCCAGCGATAAGGCCGATCTTGAGCGGTTATTCCGGTTGCTGACAAGCCGATTTGCGTTTCTGACCACCGGCGGGCCAGCGCCGGATACACCGAATCCGCGTTTACCCCCTATGGATTCCGGTATCCTCGGCGCATACATTGCGCCAGACAACCTGACGATGACGTTGTCAGTCGGCTCCTCGCTGTTCGATGAACGCTATGGTCTGAAATTGCAGATGCCGAAAAAGCTGCAAAAAATGACCCGCTTCCCGAATGATTCGCTGGATGCGGCGCTGTGCCATGGCGATTTGCTGCTGCAGATTTGTGCCAACACCCAGGACACTGTCATCCATGCGCTGCGCGACATCATTAAACATACGCCCGATCTCCTCAGCGTGCGCTGGAAACGTGAAGGGTTTATTTCTGATCACGCTGCGCGCAGCAAAGGTAAAGAGACCCCGGTCAATTTGCTTGGTTTTAAGGATGGCACCGCGAATCCGGACGCTACGGATGCGAAGTTGATGCAAGACGTGGTGTGGGTGACGGATGGGCAGGGCGAACCTGCCTGGGCGCAAGGCGGAAGCTATCAGGCCGTCAGACTCATTCAGTTCCGCGTCGAGTTCTGGGATCGTACGCCGCTGAAAGAGCAGCAAACGATTTTTGGTCGCGATAAACACACCGGCGCGCCGCTGGGTATGCAGCATGAGCATGATGTGCCTGACTATGCCAGCGATCCTGAAGGCGAAGTGATTGCGCTCGACAGCCATATCCGCCTGGCAAACCCGCGCACGAAAGAGACCGACTCCAGCCTGATGATGCGTCGTGGCTACAGTTATTCGCTCGGGGTGACTAATTCCGGTCAACTGGATATGGGGCTGTTGTTTGTTTGCTATCAGCACGATCTGGAAAAAGGATTTTTGACGGTGCAGAAACGTCTGAACGGTGAAGCGCTCGAAGAGTATGTCAAACCGATTGGTGGGGGATATTTCTTTGCTTTGCCGGGTGTTAAAACCGCAGACAATTATCTGGGACAGTCTCTGCTCGAAGCCTGATGATTATGCCCCGCAGTACAGCGGGGTTTTTCCTGACATCTTGATGAAGGAACAAACTATTTTTTATGATCGGTATGCGACTGAAATAATTCTGTCATCTCTGGGCAAGAAACTGTCTCTGGTGATAAGATAGAATTTAAGTTAACAACAAGTAAATATATTGTTGCATTGGCGAAAGGTTATGATGTACTTATAAGTAATAGCGGTAGTTCCCGGCGGTGATAGTCATTCACTATGGAGATCGCGAATGGAAAAGTCCTGTACTGGACATGTTTTTCACAGTAACAGCAGTACCTTACGCGGACGTTTCTCTTCCGGTAGCCACCTCGTCACCGCTAAATCTCTCTCTCATTCACTTCTTATCCTTGTTCCTGACGCCCTGTACGGTGCGCGTAGCCGTGTGTGGCGTCTTATCCGAAAGCAAGCAATGGCTTACAAGGAAGCCAACCCTCAGATGTTCGTGCGCATAATCGTGCCGCCAACGGCGCGTGTGATGTATACCTACAACTCAAGGTGCTATCCATGGGAAGACAAAAAGCAGTGATCAAAGCTCGTCGTGAAGCAAAACGTGTGCTGAGGCGGGATTCGCGTAGCCATAAGCAACGTGAAGATGAATCGGTCACCTCGCTTGTGCAGATGGGCGGCGTAGAAGCGATTGGTATGGCGCGTGACAGTCGCGACGCCACGCCAATCATGGCGCGGAATGAAGCTCAGGCGCACTACCTGAATGCTATCGAGAGTAAACAGCTGATCTTCGCCACCGGTGAAGCCGGGTGTGGTAAAACCTGGATCAGCGCGGCAAAAGCAGCAGAGGCCCTGATCCATAAAGACGTGGACAGGATCATTGTAACCCGTCCAGTTCTGCAAGCTGATGAAGACCTCGGCTTCTTACCTGGAGATGTTTCCGAGAAGTTCGCTCCTTATTTTCGCCCCGTGTATGACGTGCTGGTGAAACGGCTGGGAGCCTCCTTCATGCAATATTGCCTGCGACCTGAGATTGGTAAGGTGGAAATCGCGCCGTTCGCCTATATGCGTGGACGTACATTTGAAAATGCAGTGGTCATTCTTGACGAGGCTCAGAACGTCACTGCTGCGCAAATGAAAATGTTTTTGACCCGCCTCGGGGAGAATGTGACGGTAATTGTGAATGGGGATGTGACCCAGTGCGATCTACCTGCCCACGTTCGCTCAGGGCTGAGCGATGCGCTGGCCCGTTTTGAAGAAGATGACATGGTAGGGATTGTTCGTTTCAATAAAGACGATTGCGTCCGCTCTGCGCTCTGTCAGCGGACGCTCAACGCTTACAACTGATAAGTACACCGTCTTCAAGGCCCGGGAAACCGGGCTTTGTTATTTGACGTCAGCACATTACTTTTTTTTACTGCTCCAGTAGTTAGCACAGGCCTGGTCGAACAACTGGTCGTTTTCGTCAATTTTCTTTAACGCTTGTGCCAGAAAGGTCAACAGGTCATCTTTATAAATCCCGCCTGTCGTCACTTCTTTTCGTAAGAGCCCAGTGCTTGTGTAGGTTTTTTTAATGGTGACATTATGCCTGACGTTGCAAATAACCGTTCGTTGATACTCTTCGTAGAATCGGCTGTTGGTATCGAAAAACGTATTTATTTCATTTGGTGTTCGTTTGAGTAATTTTCGTGAGAAAACCTTTAAGGGAATAAATCCTGCTTCGTCTGCCTGCGACATGATCTCATCAAGCAAAGTTCCTTCTGTATTTAACATGCCCTTATATTCCTGATCCTATGAGTACGCGGTTGTTACAGCATAAGAATGGTTTATCTAATGCGCAACGGACTGGAGATGCTTATGCACTGGCCTGAATGTGTGCATCGTCTTAATACTGCTTATGATTAGGGCAAACGTAGACGTGGTATGAAACCCTCCTCGCGAGGTTCCTGTCCGACTCTCTTTCCAGAAAATTAATGCGGGGAGGATTTTGAAAAAATGTTAATAACCAGAACTCCGGCACAAATAAGAAGCATGCCTGCGATCGCCGGTAAATCAAGCTTTTGCCCACTTACCAACCAACCCAAAAGGCTGATTAATACGATTCCAGCACCTGACCAAATCGCGTACGCAATACCTGTTGGAATGGTCGACAGCGTCTGGGAGAGGAGATAAAAAGCAGTGCAGTAGCACACAATTGTAGCTACAGATGGCCACAGACGTGTAAATCCGTCAGAAAACTTCATCAGGGTTGTACCTATGACTTCAGCTAAGATGGCCCCAGCGAGGAAAATGTATGAATTCAAAATCTGGCCCCATATGACAATCTAAAGCAATAATCGTATCACAAAGGGTTGGGTGAGTTTGAATACAACCCAACTACTACTGAAATATCCGCTTCTGGCAAAGTGAAGAGGGGATTGACTCGCTTTGCTCGCCCCTGCGGGGCAGCCCGTTCGCTGCGCTCGCGGTCTGTCCAACTGGCTGCGCCGCTACTCGGGCCATCCCTGGACCTCGCCCCTACGGGGCCAGTGCATGCGCTGTTCAAAATTGCTCCCGGCAATTTTGTGTCGAACCCCGGTCGGGGCTTCTCATCCCCCCGCAGGTGTGCAACATGCGAAAAAAAAGCCCGTACTTTCGTACGAGCTCTTCTTAAAATATGGCGGTGAGGGGGGGATTGACTCGCTTTGCTCGCCCCTACGGGGCAGCCCGTTCGCTGCGCTCGCGGTCTGTCCAACTGGCTGCGCCAGTAGTCGAACCCCGGTCGGGGCTTCTCATCCCCCCGCAGATGTGCAACATGCGAAAAAAAAGCCCGTACTTTCGTACGAGCTCTTCTTAAAATATGGCGGTGAGGGGGGGATTCGAACCCCCGATACGTTGCCGTATACACACTTTCCAGGCGTGCTCCTTCAGCCACTCGGACACCTCACCATATTGTTGTTCCTGTGTTACCGGAACGGGCGCTAATGTAGGGGAAACACCGCCCCGCCGTCAATCAACTTTTTGAAAAAAATGTGCATTTACACAAACTTCAAGCAACATGGAGCATAAATAAGCGGGAATTGTTTTTTTTGCCAGCATCCTAAAATTTGCTACTCTGATGTTCCCTCGAAAAATGATGATAATAAGTGCGAGAAAGTTCCGCACAACAATGTTCAGGAGACAATATGGATATAATTTTCTATCACCCAACATTCGATACGACCTGGTGGATTAATGCGTTGGCAAAGGCAATACCTGGTGCGAACGTACGTGAGTGGAAAGCGGGTGATAATGCACATGCTGACTATGCGCTGGTCTGGCATCCGCCGGTTGAAATGCTCGCAGGACGAAAATTAAAAGCCGTATTTGCGCTGGGAGCGGGTGTCGATTCTATTCTCAGTAAACTCAATGCTCATCCGGAAATGTTGGATGCGTCGATCCCGCTTTTCCGTCTGGAAGATACGGGTATGGGCCTGCAAATGCAGGAATATGCGGTCAGTCAGGTGCTGCACTGGTTTCGTCGCTTTGATGATTATCAGGCATTGAAAAATCAGGCGAAATGGCAACCGTTGCCAGAATATACTCGTGAGGAGTTTACCGTCGGGATCATGGGGGCAGGGGTGTTGTGCGCAAAAGTTGCCGAAAGCCTGCAAGCATGGGGATTCCCACTGCGCTGCTGGAGTCGTACGCGTAAATCCTGGCCTGGCGTGGAAAGCTTCGCCGGTACTGAGGAACTGGGCGCGTTTTTGAGTCAAACTCGCGTGCTGATCAACCTCCTGCCTAATACGGCAGAAACCGTAGGCATTATTAATGCTAATTTACTTAGCCAATTGCAGGATGGTGCGTACGTGCTGAACCTGGCACGCGGTGTTCATCTCAATGAAGACGATCTTCTGGCCTCGCTGGACAGCGGCAAGGTGAAAGGTGCCATGCTGGATGTTTATAGCCGGGAACCGCTGCCAGAAAACAGCCCTTTATGGAAACATCCGCGTGTGGCGATGACGCCGCATATTGCCGCAGTTACCCGTCCGGCAGAAGCGGTGGACTATATCTCCCGCACGATTATGAACCTGGAGAGCGGGCAAGTCGTAACAGGTCAGGTCAATCGCGTTCGGGGATATTGATGGGAACCCGGCAAGTGCCGGGTTTCAGCTAAAATACCTGTCATACTTCAAGCAGCATGTGCGTTGGCTACGGTTGTTCACCCGAATCACTTACTTAAGTAAGTGATTCGGGTATTACTCCCTTGCCGCCTGCCTGTAACTCGCATTATTTAGGGTATTAATGGCGGCGATACCTGCTATCCTTGACGGAAAATGACTACAGGAGAGAGTTATGTATCCCGTTGACCTGCATATGCATACCGTCGCCAGCACCCACGCCTACAGCACCTTAAGTGATTACATCGCTGAAGCCCGTCGCAAAGGCATCAAGCTGTTTGCCATTACCGATCATGGACCGGATATGGCGGACGCGCCTCACCACTGGCACTTTATCAATATGCGTATTTGGCCACGTGTTGTGGATGGCGTGGGGATTCTGCGCGGAATAGAAGCCAATATTAAGAATATTGAAGGTGAAATTGATTGTTCAGGTCCGATGTTTACCTCCCTGGACCTCATTATTGCGGGCTTCCATGAGCCGGTTTTCGCACCTCACGATAAAGACACCAATACCCAGGCAATGATAGCTACGATGGCCAGCGGTAATGTGCACATCATTAGCCATCCGGGAAATCCCAAGTATCCCGTTGATATTACTGCAATTGCGCAGGCGGCGGCAAAGTACCAGGTTGCACTGGAAATCAATAACTCTTCGTTTTTGCATTCGCGTAAGGGCAGTGAGGATAATTGTCGTGCGGTTGCTGCGGCTGTGCGTGATGCCGGCGGCTGGGTGGCGTTAGGGTCGGATTCACATACTGCTTTCACGCTGGGAGAATTTGGCGAATGCCGTAAAATCCTGGATGATGTTAATTTCCCTGAAGACAGAATTTTAAACGTCACACCTAAACGCCTGTTGGCGTTTCTGGAATCGCGAGGCATGGAGCCGATCGCGGAATTTGCTGAACTGTAATTGTTACTAACTGGAATATATCAATGAACGAGTTTTCTATCCTGTGCCGTGTACTGGGCTCGCTGTTTTACCGCCAACCGCAGGACCCTTTACTGGTTCCCCTGTTTACCCTGATTAGTGAGGGTAAACTGTCCGCCAACTGGCCGCTGGAACAGGACGAATTGCTCACTCGTCTGCAGAAGAGCTGCGACATGCCCCAGTTGGCTGCAGATTACAACGCGCTTTTTGTCGGTGACGAGTGTGCGGTGCCGCCTTATCGTAGCGCGTGGGTAGAAGGGGCAAAAGAATCCGATGTTCGTGCATTTCTTTCTGCCCGCGGCATGCCGCTGGCTGATACGCCGGCAGATCATATTGGTACGCTGTTGCTGGCGGCTTCATGGCTTGAAGACCAGTCTGCGGAAGATGAAAGTGAAGCGCTTGAAACCTTATTTGTAGAATACCTGCTGCCCTGGTGCGGTACGTTCCTTGGTAAGGTTGAAGCGCACGCGAACACGCCGTTCTGGCGAACCATGGCGCCGCTAACACGCGATGCCATTAGTGCGATGTGGGACGAATTGCAGGAAGATACGGACGAATAAATGTGATTTAGATCACTTTAAACTGCAACGCAATTTATGTTCTTGCATAAATTGTGTGCACGATCTCATTCCTATGCCGTTTTTCTGCTAAGATGCGCGGCATGAACATACTTCTCTCAATTGCAATCACAACGGGCATTCTCTCCGGGATCTGGGGATGGGTGGCCGTTTCTCTCGGTTTACTCAGTTGGGCTGGCTTTCTGGGCTGCACGGCCTATTTCGCCTGCCCGCAGGGTGGGTTAAAAGGACTGTGGATCTCGGCGTGTACGCTGCTAAGCGGTGTAGTGTGGGCGTTGGTGATTATTAACGGTAGCGCGCTTGCCCCGCATATGGACATTATTGGTTATGTCATGACGGGAATTGTCGCATTTCTGATGTGTATTCAGGCAAAGCAATGGTTGCTTTCATTTGTGCCGGGCACGTTTATTGGCGCATGTGCAACGTTTGCAGGACAGGGGGACTGGCGACTGGTTGTACCGTCACTGGCACTGGGCCTGGTATTCGGCTATGCGATGAAAAACAGTGGTCTGTGGCTGGCGTCCCGCCGTGAAAATAGAATATCGTCGACGCTGACCAGTAAATAAAAAAGCGTGAGGGTTTTCCTCACGCTTTTTATGCTGTAAAGAACCATCAGGATTCTGGCGGTACCGACATATGACGGTATTTAACCAGAATGTCATTATCAACTTGTTTCTTATCCTGCAAATCCCACAATCCGCGATCGATGCCGTCATTAATCAGGAAGATAACGCCTGTTTCAATCGCTGACATCAGACAAAGCATAACCGGTTCGTTAGAGGTGTAGCCAATTTCACCTTCCAACAGACGTTGGTAGTCAATAAAGCGGAATACCCCAGCCTGTACTTCATAAGACAGAATGGTTTTACTGGTGTTCACTGACGACAGAATCTCACCGGTGCTGACGTTAACTACGCGCAGGTTTACCGCTATCTGGTCGAGCTGGTATTGCGTATCGGCGCCAATACCGAAATAACGCGCACCGACACCACCCGATTTAACGTTGCTTTCATAACCGATAATTGACCCTTCCACCATGACGTTTGCCGCGGTCAGGGACTGTAGCGGGATCCGGTTATTAATCGCGACCGTACCGTTTTCCTGAGCCGCACGAATGATTTTGCGTTCGTTCAGCAAGTTCTGTAACCCCTGACGTTCCAGTGGGACGAACCAACGAGAATCTTTCAATGCGGTGACAAGCATAGCCGTGGCGCTTTGCGGGACGGCGGTAGAGAAGTTACTTGCCGGGTAAGGTTTAAATTGGCCAGTCTCATCCTGAATGTTGTATACCGACACAAAGATCTTACCTGTAGGCATAGGCAGATGCGTCAAGTCTTTATAGCTTTGGGCTCGGGGCATTAATGTCGGCTTAGCGGCTTCTTGAGGCGGAGCTGTTAAACATCCGCTGAGTAAAATTACTGCCACCATGATAAGTAAACGCTGCATGATTATTTCCTTTCGTGGCTATAACTTAGAAGTCAGTCGACTGTGTTTGTAAACCCGACACTTCAATAGTCGAAGTTTTCCCCGATTTCCTGTCGGTAACATTCAATTGCAGTTGTCCGTCCCGGTTGGCGATATCAATGATAAAATCATTGGTCACCATTCTTCCTGGTTTACCGGTATTAATGTTGGTGAGTAGGCCACCGAGAATTTGTGACTGAATCGCTTGAGTAAAGTTATCCAGAGCTGATGGGGTTTCAATACCGTAATCGTCATAGCTTGGATCTTTATATGAGTTCTGGGCCTGGGCGCTGTTCAACAGAAAAGCACCGTTATTCGGGTTGCCACCAAAGTTTGGGTTGCGAAACTGGAACGTCATGTTTCCGGCCCAACTTAATGGTGAAATTAGCATGAGCAAAACCACTGCATGTTTAACACGCATGAAAGCCTCCGGACAAAATCATGTTTTAGAATTCATCACGCGCTAAATCGCTCGTGCTTAATAGTGTTTGATCTATTTGCCGACGATTTAATGCTTCTTCAGTTTGCGCCAATGCGAAGACGACAATTTTGTCGAAGTCTTTTTTCGTCGGGAATAAAAAAGTCTGGAAGATAACGTCCTGATTGACCGTTATGGTGATCCAACTTCCCCAACGCGCACTGGGTCTTTCATTAATGGTTAAGTTTCCTGTGTACTCGCTTTCCCACTTATCACTAAAGGCCCGATAAAAATCATGACCGATTGAAGAGACAGTGTGGTCAGTTAACAGTCCGGGAACCTCCACCTCTACGGTTGTCGCTGCGTGCAGACTCCCGGCAGCAAAGAATAAATTTGCTGCCACAATCCAGGTCAAATAGCGTTTCATGGCTTTATCGCCTGAGGTTATCATTGGCCCATGAGACCGCCTGCGTACGATTTTTGACAGCTATCTTTTTGAAAAGATTATAAAGATGTGTTTTTACCGTATTTTCACTGATAAACAGTGAGCGAGCGATTTCAATATTTGAGGCGCCGATACGCAATTTATTAAGTATTTCTTTTTCACGGTGCGTCAGCAGTGCCGACTCCGTGCTGTTATAACGATAATTTCCAGAGTGTGTGATCAGATAACTGGCAAGTTTTTGCGTGAAGTAACATTCACCCCGCAAGATACCCTGCAAGCCGCTTACGACACGCTGCTCGTCTTCAGTTGCGTAAAACACACCATTGATATGCGGCCAGTTTTCGATATCCCGATAAGGGTAATCATCAGGAGTATTCAACAATAACGTCTTTATATTGTTGTTTTTTCTACTCAAATTATCTTGCCAGTAATGGATCAGTTTTTTATCTGCCTCCATCATATCCAGTAAAACAATGCAGCTGGAAGATATATCATCCAGAGAACGTTGAATATTATGTAGTTTTCCGGTGAGTGCCAGTGATTGTTTTAAATGCTGTAATAATGCAGTTGCCTGCAAAGAAGGTTTTGTGATCAACAATAATGTATGACCATGAATACTATGGACTTCATTAAACATGATGAAACTCCACTTTTTAGTCGCACACCTGACAGCTGTCTCTACTAAAATAGAGGCACCAGAAGTACTGACAGATGTTGCACTGCTGTGTAGATATAAAATATCGACCCAAAGGGGTGGAAATATTAAAACAAATGGACTTCAACTGATTTCAATCTAGCTATTACAAATCTTAAAGCAAGTGTTAAACATGTAACAACTTGTAAAATTATATATTAAAATGTTATTTTAAGGTTTTATTGGAGTTTAGATTTGATAGGAAAGTTGTACATTTTACCTTTGCTGCATAGATTTAAAAAATCATACAAATTATAGTAACACATTGATTTTAAATCAATTAATTAATGATTCTTGAGTTTTAGATTTCTAATGAATTCTAAAATCCTTGTCTCAATTTACGTTGATCAATTTTAGATGGAAAAAAATGACCTTTGTCACGACTTGTACGGATGGCTATCGTGACGCTGTACTGCGAGGCCCTGATATCGTGCAAAATGAACTTTCTCAGTGACTGCATAGAAATTCATTCCTGATAGCAAAATAAAAATAAAAGCTAGAACTGGAGCGGTGTTATTCACTGTTAATTAGTACTTTGGTGTGAATCTGGATATAAAAATACCACTCGCGGGTGAGTTATTTAAAATGTTTCAACGGACATACTCTTCATCGTAACGTGGCGTTAACAAATGTAAGTCATGTTAACAACAATTTGAGTGGTAATTAATTTAACTTCATGTACGACCAGGTCCAGGGTGACAACATGAAAAACAAGTTGTTATTTATGATGTTTACAATACTGGGTGTGCCTGGGATTGCATCCGCAACCAGTTATGATTTAGCTAATTCAGAATATAACTTTGCGGTAAATGAATTAAGTAAGTCTTCATTTAATCAGGCAGCCATTATTGGTCAGGTTGGCACTGCTAATAGTGCAAATACTCGCCAGGAGGGCACCAAGTTATTGTCGGTCATTTCGCAAGAAGGTTCAGGTAACCGAGCGAAAACGGCTCAGACGGGATCAAATAACTTTGCATATATTGATCAAACGGGTAGCTCTAATGATGCGAGTATTAAACAAAGTTCTTACGGTAATACGGCGATGATTATCCAGAAAGGCTCTGGTAACAAAGCCAATATTACCCAGTACGGTACACAAAAAACAGCAGTTGTGGTGCAGAGACAGTCGCAAATGGCAATTCGCGTTACTCAACGCTAATCCATAAACGACGTTTAAATCAATCCGATGGGGGTTTACCATGAAACTTTTAAAAGTGGCAGCATTCGCAGCAATCGTAGTTTCTGGCAGTGCTCTGGCAGGTGTTGTTCCGCAATGGGGCGGTAATCATCATGGTGGTGGTGGTAGTAACTATGGCCCAGACTCTTCAATGAGTATTTACCAGTTCGGTTCTAGTAACGTTGCGAATGCGCTGCAAAGTGATGCACGTAAATCAGACGTGACTATCACACAACACGGTCATGGTAACGGTGCAAACGTCGGGCAAGGTGCTGATGATAGTACCATTAGCCTGAAACAGACCGGCTTCCAGAACAGTGCTGATATCAATCAGTGGAATGCAAAAAATGCTGATATCAGCGTAACTCAGTTCGGTGGTCGTAACGGTGCGCTGGTTAATCAGACTGCCTCTGACTCCAATGTGCTGATTCAGCAGGTTGGTTATGGCAACAATGCTACAGCTAACCAGCACTAATTCAGTTTTCTGACTGATAATAAACAGGGCGAAAGCCCTGTTTTTTTTCGGGAGAATATTATGCACACGCTATTACTTATTGCCGCGTTGGCAAATCAAATAACATTCAATACAACTCAGCAAGGTGACATGTACACCATTATTCCTCAGGTGACATTAGCTCAACCGTGCGTATGTGAAGTGCAAGTCCTTGCCGTACGTAAAGGTGAGGGGGGGCAAAGCCAATCGCAGCAGAAAACAAGCCTTTCGGTCCCTGCTAATCGGCCAATTGAATTAACAAAACTGAGCTTTAATATTTCACCGGAGGATACGGTCAAAATTATCGTTACCGTTTCGGATGGGCAGTCTCTGCATCTGTCGCAACAATGGCCTGACTCAAACAGTCACCCATGATTTTTTTGCTTAATTTGCATTAAGGGTGTGGCTGGGAGTGCGGTGCTGTTCTATGAATATAGAAACGGAAAAACGTTTTATTTGATCGTAACTCGCAGCGGTGAAGGATCATTGCGATCCCTCAAGGATGATTAATCATTGAGGAACCCTTATGTGTACATTATTAAAGCGTATTTTAAATACCGGTTTGTGGGCTTTTTCTCTTTTAACCCTCCCCGCAATGGCGACGCAAATCTCACCCGGCGGGGTTATTCATTTTCGCGGTGCAATAGTTGAAGCACCTTGCGACGTTAACACTCGACAACAACAGATTGAATTGTCATGTATGCGTGATGGCACGATAAGTAATAGTCTCTACGACCTGCAACAGGTCACGACAGCGCCTCAGAGTGTGCAACAAATTGCCACGGTGAAAATGCATTACCTCAATGAACAGAAAAGCATGGCAATTCTGAATATTGAATATAAATGAATCCTTCTGGCGTAGGTATGCACGCTTATGGCTAAAAAGTGAGATTTCCAGGAAAACCCTGCTGTACACTTAACGTAGAGTGTTTTGTCAGGGGGAACTTATGCAATCGCGTGTTCATGTGTTACAGGGCGACATTACGACGATCGCGGTAGATGTGATCGTCAATGCGGCCAACTCTTCGTTACTGGGAGGCGGTGGCGTCGATGGCGCGATTCATTGTGCTGCCGGGCCTGCGTTGTTGGAGGCCTGCAAACAGGTTATACAACAACAGGGAGAATGCCCGACCGGGCATGCCGTTATCACGCTGGCTGGAGAGCTTCCGGCAAAAGCAGTTATTCACACCGTAGGGCCCGTTTGGCAAGGCGGTGATCACCACGAGGCTGAACGACTCGAAGAGGCCTATCTAAATACATTGCAACTGGCCTTAGCCAATGGTTATCAATCTATTGCTTTTCCAGCGATAAGCACCGGTGCTTATGGTTACCCACGCGCTGCAGCGGCAGAGATCGCGGTGAAAACGGTGTTGAAATTTATCACCCGACGTACGCTTCCCGATCAAATATACTTCGTGTGCTTTGATGAAGAAAACGCTCGACTATACAAGAGATTACTTACTCAGCAAGGCGATGAACGCACGGACTGATATGACGCGACTTGAGCGTGCCATCACGCCGCTATGTGTAAACCACCCGGGAGAATGCGGCATTCTGACGCTGGATGACAGCCTGGATGCGTTTGCTGCTCGCTATCGGTTGACGGAAATGGCGGAACGTACCCTGGATGTTCAGTATTACATCTGGGAAAGCGACATGTCCGGGCTATTGCTATTTTCCGTTTTGCTGGCCGCGGCGAAGCGGGGCGTCCGGGTGCGTTTGTTGCTGGATGATAACAACACGCCAGGTCTGGATGACACGCTGCGTTTGCTGGACAATCACCCTAATATTGAAGTTCGCCTGTTTAATCCCTTTTCCTTTCGTATCCTGCGTGCGCTGGGCTATTTAACCGATTTTGCCCGGTTGAATCGACGTATGCACAATAAAAGTTATACCGCTGATGGTGTCGTAACTCTCGTGGGCGGGCGAAATATAGGCGATGCCTATTTTGGTGCAGGCGAACAACCGCTGTTTTCCGACCTGGATGTTATGGCTATTGGGCCGGTTGTCCAGGATGTTGCAGACGATTTTGAGCGTTACTGGCACTGCCGTTCGGTTTCAACATTGCAAAACGTACTTGAGGTAGCAGAGCCAGCTTCAACGCAAAAAATCGAACTTCCAGAATCCTGGTATAACGATGACATCACGCGTCGCTATCTACATAAGCTGGAAACCAGCCAGTTTATGACCCACCTCGAACAGAGGTCGCTACCCCTGATTTGGGCGAGAACGCGCTTGCTGAGTGATGATCCGGCAAAAGGAGAGGGGAAAGCACCGCGTCACTCACTATTACCGCAGCGTTTGTTTGACGTGATGGGATCTCCCACCGAGCGTATTGATATTATTTCCGCCTACTTTGTACCAACTCGCGCCGGTGTGGCGCAGCTCCTGAGACTGGTGAGAAAAGGCGTTAAGATCGCGATTTTAACTAATTCTCTGGCGGCGAATGATGTCGCAGTCGTTCACGCAGGCTATGCGCGCTGGCGAAAAAAACTCTTGCGCTACGGTGTGGAGTTATACGAGCTCAAACCAACGCGCGATCGCGTTTCTGCAGTACATGACCGGGGATTAACCGGTAATTCAGGCTCCAGCTTGCATGCGAAAACCTTCAGTATTGACGGTCGTAAAGTGTTTATCGGCTCGCTTAATTTTGATCCCCGTTCAACGTTGCTCAATACGGAAATGGGGTTTGTGATTGAGAGTGAAGTACTGGCCGGAATTGATTCATAAACGTTTTATGCAAAGCCAGCGTGAAATGGCCTGGCAACTACGTCTTGATCGTTGGGGCAGAATTAACTGGGTGGATCGGCTTTCTGGCAGCGAACAGGTACTGAAAAAAGAACCCGCTACAGGATTCTGGAAGCGGGTTCTGGTGAGGCTTGCATCCGTGTTGCCCATTGAATGGTTGCTCTGAACCATTCAATGCAAGAAAACTAACCGGCTACCGCCTTGTTTTTATCCTGCTTAATGGGCGGTTTACCCGAAAAGAGAAACTTCAGCACCGGGATCCGTAAATGGATTTCGTACAGTATGACCGCAATTCCAACCACAAAAAGCAGACCGCAGAGAAAACCCAGCAGATTCGACTTGATGTGCGGTGTGATATACGCGCCAAAAAACAGCGTTAACGGGTGGTGCACCAAATAGATGAACAGCGACGCGTTGACAAAATAGGTCACGCGAGCCGACTGGAAATTCAGTAAACGGTGTCCAAGCGAAAAGACGACGTTCACCATCCATAGCCCCATGACCATGGTAATGACATATTCGGTTTCATACATCCAGGCATCGCCGTTGCCGTAACGTTGATTGAGCAGGTATGCGACAAATGCGAATGCGGCACCTAGCGTGCAGCCGCGCGATGGCGTGGTAAACAGCGCTTTCAGATTAGGATTGATAAACGCCAGCGCACCGAGCATAAAGAAAGGCACATAAAACAACGTTTGCATAACGATAAAATTAAACATGCCATCGCTGAGAATCGAAGGGTAGAGGATGAAAATCATTCTTCTGACGGCGGCATAGCCGACACCCAACAATATAAAAATAAACGTTAATTTGGTCATCGACACCCCTGATGCAGGGGTACCGTCTCCACGTGATAGTCTGTTTTTCATCTGGGTAAACACCCACATACTCAGGGTCGTTAACACCACCAGAACCAGTAAAAACCACAGATGGGAAATCAGCTCCCAGGCCAGCGCGTTGTATTTATCGTAGCCGCTGAGGGTATGCCAGCTGTCTGCTTTACCTTTCACGTATTGCAGCATGATAAATTGCGGCAGCGTAAGCAGCGGAATCGCGGTCAGCATGGGGATCCCCACGCGTTCTACACGCACCTTCCACCAGCGCTTTAACGGATAGCGCAAAAAAAGCATGTAGGAAAAATAACCTGAAATGACAAAGAAGACCTGCATGCGAAATGCATGGATAAAGTCGTTAAAAAGGGTTAACCACCACGAAGGTTCTGCGCTGTTCACGTGCCAGGTGTGGGTAGAATAGATCAATGAAATATGGAATGGGATCCCTAACAACATTAGCCAGGCACGGATGGAGTCAAGAAAATATTCACGTGGTGGTGATACAGAGCTCATAGACAGTTACGTATTCTCAGACTTTTCGTCTTATCCCTAAGACGAATAATGGTTACATTCGAGGGCAACCCTACACGAAGTCCAACAACCTGTCTCCAGGATAAGCACGCAAAGTGAAAACAGGCAGATGAACCTGCTTAAACCATGAGCCAGCGCGCGAACAATACAGGGATTCAGTTGTCGGAGTACCCGATTATCCATTAAAATGGATCGGATCAATATAAGCACACAAAGGGGGAAGTGCTTACTAATTATGAAACATAAACTACAAATGATGAAAATGCGTTGGTTGGGTGCAGCAGTTATGTTAACGCTGTACACATCATCGAGCTGGGCGTTCAGTATTGATGATGTTGCAAAACAAGCTCAATCCTTAGCCGGGAAAGGCTATGAGGCGCCAAAAAGTAACTTGCCCTCCGTTTTCCGCGACATGAAATATGCGGATTATCAACAGATCCAGTTCAATCGCGATAAAGCGTACTGGAGCAATCTCAAGACCCCATTTAAGCTCGAGTTCTACCACCAGGGTATGTACTTCGACACGCCGGTCAAAATCAACGAAGTTACCGCCACGGCGGTGAAAAGAATCAAATACAGCCCGGATTATTTTAATTTTGGCGATGTTCAGCATGATAAAGACACGGTAAAAGATCTCGGCTTTGCCGGGTTCAAAGTGCTGTATCCGATCAACAGCAAAGATAAAAACGATGAAATCGTCAGCATGCTCGGTGCCAGCTATTTTCGCGTTCTGGGTGCAGGTCAGGTCTACGGCCTGTCAGCGCGTGGCCTCGCGATTGATACCGCTCTGCCTTCTGGTGAAGAATTTCCCCGCTTCCGTGAGTTTTGGATCGAGCGTCCGAAACCGACTGATAAACGCTTAACCATTTATGCTTTGCTGGATTCTCCGCGTGCAACCGGAGCGTATCGTTTTGTCATTATTCCAGGCCGCGACACGGTCGTGGATGTTCAGTCCAAAGTTTACCTGCGCGACAAAGTGGGCAAACTGGGTGTGGCACCGTTAACCAGTATGTTCCTGTTTGGACCGAACCAGCCGTCTCCGGCGACAAACTATCGTCCGGAACTGCATGATTCTAATGGTTTGTCTATCCATGCGGGTAACGGGGAGTGGATTTGGCGTCCGCTGAATAACCCGAAACATCTCGCGGTGAGCAGCTTCGCTATGGAAAACCCGCAAGGATTCGGACTGTTGCAGCGTGGCCGTCAGTTCTCGCGTTTTGAAGATATCGACGATCGCTACGATCTGCGCCCAAGCGCCTGGATCACGCCAAAAGGCGACTGGGGTAAAGGTAAGATTGAGTTAGTTGAAATCCCAACTAATGATGAAACGAACGATAACATCGTTGCGTACTGGACACCGGATCAACTGCCTGAAGCGGGCAAAGAGATGAATTTCAAGTACACTTTGACGTTCACGCGTGATGAAGACAAGCTTCATGCGCCGGAAAGCGCCTGGGTACAGCAGACTCGTCGTTCGACCGGTGATGTAAAACAGTCCAACCTGATTCGTCAGCCTGACGGTACCATCGCGTTTGTGGTGGACTTTACCGGCACAGATATGAAAAAGCTGCCGCAGGATACCCCGGTTACCGCACAAACCAGTATTGGCGAAAATGGTGAAATCGTTGAAAGCACTGTGCGCTACAACCCGGTATCTAAAGGTTGGCGTTTGATGCTGCGCGTGAAAGTGAAAGACGTGAAGAAAACCACTGAAATGCGTGCTGCCTTGGTTAATGCCGATCAGACGCTGAGTGAAACCTGGAGCTACCAGTTACCTGCCAATGAATAAGACAACTGAGTATATTGACGCAATGCCGCTTTCGGATATCGAGAAAGCGGCACTGCCGAAAACTGACATCCGCGCTGTTCATCAGGCGTTGGATGCCGAGCATCGTACTTACTCGCGCGAAGACGATTCACCGCAGGGGTCTGTGAAAGCTCGCCTTGAGCAAGCATGGCCGGATTCTTTGGCTAAAGAGCAGTTGGTGAAGGACGATGAGGGCCGCGATCAGCTGCAGGCGATGCCAAAAGCAACGCGTACCTCTATGTTCCCCGATCCCTGGCGTACCAACCCGGTTGGCCGTTTTTGGGATCGCTTGCGTGGACGCGATGTGACGCCTCGCTATCTTTCGCGTTTGACGAAAGAAGAACAAGAGAGTGAGCAAAAATGGCGTACTGTTGGCACCATTCGCCGCTATACGCTGTTAATTCTGACGCTGGCGCAGACGGTTGTAGCAACCTGGTATATGAAGACGATCCTCCCGTATCAGGGCTGGGCATTCATTAATCCGATAGACATGATGGGGCAGGATTTATGGGTCTCCTTTATGCAATTGCTGCCCTACATGCTGCAAACAGGCATTCTCATTTTGTTTGCCGTGCTTTTCTGTTGGGTATCTGCGGGATTCTGGACCGCGCTGATGGGCTTCCTGCAACTGCTGATTGGGCGAGATAAGTACAGTATCTCGGCCTCAACGGTCGGGGACGAACCGCTGAATCCCGAACACCGTACTGCGTTGATTATGCCTATCTGTAACGAGGACGTTGACCGCGTATTTGCGGGACTACGCGCTACGTGGGAATCGGTCAAAGCAACGGGCAACGCCGAGCATTTCGATGTTTACATCCTGAGCGACAGCTACAATCCTGATATCTGCGTGGCAGAACAAAAAGCGTGGATGGAACTGATTGCCGAAGTGCAGGGCGAAGGACAGATTTTCTACCGCCGTCGTCGTCGTCGCGTGAAGCGTAAAAGCGGCAACATTGATGACTTCTGCCGTCGCTGGGGAAATCAGTACAGCTACATGGTGGTTCTGGACGCGGACTCAGTGATGAGCGGTGACTGTCTGAGCGGCCTGGTGCGTCTGATGGAAGCGAATCCGAATGCCGGGATTATCCAGTCTTCACCGAAGGCTTCCGGTATGGATACGCTGTATGCGCGCTGCCAACAGTTTGCGACCCGTGTTTATGGACCGCTGTTTACCGCAGGACTTCACTTCTGGCAGTTAGGGGAATCACACTACTGGGGCCATAACGCAATTATCCGCGTGAAGCCGTTTATCGAGCACTGTGCGCTCGCACCGTTACCGGGCGAAGGCTCGTTTGCGGGATCGATCCTCTCCCATGACTTCGTGGAAGCGGCATTGATGCGTCGTGCTGGCTGGGGCGTGTGGATTGCCTACGATCTGCCGGGCTCTTATGAAGAGCTGCCGCCAAACCTGCTGGATGAACTCAAGCGCGACCGTCGCTGGTGCCACGGTAACCTGATGAACTTCCGTTTGTTCCTGGTGAAAGGGATGCACCCGGTTCACCGTGCGGTATTCCTGACCGGCGTTATGTCCTATCTGTCCGCGCCGCTGTGGTTTATGTTCCTCGCGCTCTCTACCGCATTGCAGGTGGTGCATGCGTTGACGGAGCCGCAGTACTTCCTGCAACCGCGTCAGCTATTCCCGGTATGGCCGCAATGGCGACCTGAACTGGCGATCGCGCTGTTTGCTTCAACGATGGTGCTGTTGTTCCTACCGAAGCTGCTGAGTATTTTGCTCATCTGGTGTAAAGGGACGAAAGAGTACGGCGGGTTTATCCGCGTTACGCTGTCGCTGCTGCTGGAGGTTCTGTTCTCCGTGCTGCTGGCGCCGGTGCGTATGCTGTTCCACACCGTCTTCGTCGTGAGCGCCTTCCTGGGTTGGGAAGTAGTGTGGAATTCGCCGCAGCGTGATGACGATTCGACCCCGTGGGGTGAAGCGTTTATGCGTCACGGTTCCCAGTTACTGTTGGGGCTGGTGTGGGCTGTGGGTATGGCCTGGCTGGATCTGCGATTCCTGTTCTGGCTGGCACCGATTGTCTTCTCGCTGATCCTGTCGCCGTTTGTTTCAGTAATTTCCAGCCGTTCCACGGTGGGGTTACGTACCAAGCGCTGGAAGCTGTTCCTGATCCCGGAAGAGTATTCTCCGCCGCAGGTTCTGGTGGATACCGATACCTATCTGGTGATGAACCGCAAACGTACGCTGGACGATGGCTTTATGCATGCGGTGTTTAACCCGTCGTTTAACGCGCTGGCCACGGCAATGGCAACTGCACGTCACCGCGCCAGCAACGTGCTGGAGATTGCCCGCGATCGTCATGTGGAACAGGCGTTGAATGAAACGCCGGAGAAACTGAATCGCGATCGCCGTCTTGTATTGTTGAGCGATCCGGTGACCATGGCACGTTTACATTATCGCGTCTGGAATTCACCTGATAAGTATTCTTCGTGGGTGAACTACTATCAGGGGCTGACTCTGAACCCGTTGGCGCTCAGGAAGAAATAAGCGTTCTGTAACGTGAAAATACCGGCCTGGTGCCGGTATTTTTTTATATTGAATAGAATGAGTCGTGAGGTAGCCGGTGCGAATATTGGCTGTAGGAATAATGATCTTCTTCCTGAGCGGATGCGGCAGCATTATTAGTCGTACCATCCCAGGGCAAGGACATGGAAACCAATACTATCCTGGCGTGCAATGGGATGTTCGGGACTCCGCATGGCGCTACGTCACTATCCTCGATCTGCCATTTTCGCTGGTGTTTGATACGTTGCTGCTGCCGCTCGACATACATCATGGACCTTACGAGTAATTATCGCTCATCCCATTCATCGGCTGCGGTCTGCCCCTCTTCGGTATCCAGGGGAGGTTCCAGCTGGAATTCACCTTCATCCCATTCGTGAAGCGTATTTTCTTCCTGCCACTCCTGGCGGATTTCAATTTCATCATAGTCGCCATCAAAAACGCTCTGGGCCGCTTCTCCGCTCAGCATTGGTAGACATTCACCATCTACATCATCCTCGTCAGCAAAGAATTCCGCCTGCCACATAATGTCGCCATCCTGTAGCACGTATTTTTGGACGCTTAGCTGTTGAACGCTGGCGTTGTCTGAGTCAAGGTCAGGGTTATCAGCCAGAAACACTTCACGAGCCGCATCAATAGCCTCTTCCAACGTGGCATAAAAATTCATGTCATTCTTTGCCATATTTCTTCTCCTAAGGCGAACAATAAAGGGGGATGATTCAATCTATAGACGGCGATCTGCAGAGCGTCAAACCCGTTAGCTGCGTGGCTAACTCAATCAGATGATTACTGCCTGCAATGCCTATGAAACCAGGTCAAAGTAACTTTGGTTGTTTATGAAAAAATTTACAGTGGCAGATACTGAAGCCGACGTAATATCAGGAAAAAAATTCAAGAAAAAAGAGTAATGTATGTGGTTTGCAATGTAGTAATGAAAATCAAAAAAATAAAAGCTGGCGTTATATTAGAAAATCTTCAGTGTTAAACGCCATTTTTTATGTGTTTTAGAGGGGGAATGCGATCGCTTATGAATCAACATTGCATAACTCAGTCAAAGTAAAGGAGAAAATTAATGCCCAATACAGAAGTGTTGCAGAGGTAATCAATGAAAGTGGCTAATCTTAGTGGTGTCATTGGTAGTGACAAAGGATCTTTTGTGTGTGGTTTTTTTGAATAGCGTGAGTGATACTAAAATAGTATACATAATAAAAAATTATTAATGACAAAGGTTATAAATCTATAAGAAACCATTAAATAAGAAATGAATTAATGTCATTGAAGTTGTGTGGGTATAATAGTTTGCAAAATCTTATGCTTTATTATGTAAAATGCAAAATTAAGAATGCGCTTAAGGTTGTTATGGGTAACGGTGATTCAAATAATGGAAGGCTAATGGCTTTATATATAATCTGTTTGGCTATCTATGTTCTTGGCGGTTTGTGTCTTACGCAATTTAAATTAACGATGCAAAGTGTCCCGCAAACAGTATATCTGATTATAATTGTAGGGCTGTTCTTTCTATATGGGATAATTTTCCTGTTTATGTTATTTCAGTATCTTTGTAGAAAAGACCTCACCTGCCTTATGATATTGGGCATGGCGTTTCTTGGGAATAACATATTTTTTGTCGAGACTATCTACATCGTTCAGGATTTGATTAATGATTATGCCTCAATCGAAAAAAGAACTAACGATATTGCTATATTCTATTATTTTCGGCAGATTAGTTTCATCGCTCTGCTATTTGTTTCATTGAAATCTTATAAAATATCCTCGACAGTTATTGAAACCAAAGAAAGAGAACCTTGCTATATCGTTCTGTCTTTTTTAATCATGTTTGTTATTGCGGTGTTGGCGCACACTCTGGCCAGTTACAACCCTAATTTTACACTCGAGATCACAAGCCTGAAGCCTGATAATGTCACGGTGCACTGGCATATTGGGTACATTTATTCGCTTATTGCATCCTGGGGACTGGTCCTGTTGTATTTAATCATTAAAACCAGAACGCACAACATCTTGTGGAAAAGTATAGGGCTACTGTGTTGCTCAGCAATATTGACCAATGTACTACTTCTGAGCCTGGATGAATATAGCATGTATATTTGGTATGTTAGCCGAGGGATTGAGGTGATAAGTGCCCTGTGTATAATTTCAATACTGATGTACAACACCTTCATCATCTTAAAAAAAGAAACAGATTCAGCTATTAAAGACGCAATGACTAAAATATATAATCGTAAGCTATTCTATAAGTCATTAAAATCATCATTAGCAAAAGGCGCAGTGTGTGTAATGGTTCTGGATATTGATAAATTCAAACGGATTAACGATACCTACGGTCATCAGGAAGGTGACAGAGTAATAATCAGCATTGTCGATATTGTCAATAAATCAATCAGAGATACGGATATTTTTGCCAGAGTAGGTGGCGAAGAATTTGCGATCCTTCTTAAGTGTAACGATAAAGATGAGGCAATTGTTGTTGCAGAGCGAATTAGGCGAAATGTAGAGAATGGTACGACAGTACCAAATTCATATGAGTTAAAAGAAAAAATGACGATAAGTATTGGTGTATATTGCAGCAAAATTGATGATGAATCAGCGGATAAAGTTGTTTCATATGCCGATGCCGCTTTGTATGAAGCTAAAAATTCCGGCAGAAATAAAGTGTGTTACTATTATTGTTAAGACTTAAATATATGCAGTGTAAGATAATTTTATTATTCCGAACCTGCGAATATGAATACACAAATCATCCCACGACCTCTGTACTCCGACGACGGCGCAGGCTATTCCACGAGTACAGGGCGTTGAACAGCACGACTCCCGCGGTCACACAGAATACAGCACGAAAACCGTAGTTGGCGGATATCGCTGCCCCCATTAGAGGTCCTGTTACGTTACCGATGTCGCGAAATGACTGGTTATAACTGAAAATACGTCCAGCTATTTGATTGGTCGAGTTATAGACCAGCAGCGTTTGTACCGCCGGGAGCAGAGCGCCGTCGGCCGCGCCCAATAAAAAGCGCAGAACACCAAGTTGCCAGGGCGTCTGGACAAATGACATTGGAATTAGCAGTAACACGGAAACGATCAGCGCGACGATCAGGATCTTCTCCGGACCAATCCGATCGCCTAATTTGCCAAGTTTCGGGGCGCTGATTAATGCTGCAACGCCGGGGACAGAGGCTATCATCCCACTGATAAACGCAATATTGCTGACGTTGCCAGCCAACTCTCGAACGTACAGTGTCAGTATTGGCGCGATAGAACCGGTGGCTACCTGAATGATCAACGTGGTGACAAACAGGCTCAGCACCAGCTTGGGATTCTTTAAAGAGGCCACGACTTCACGAATGTGCAGCATCTCTTTCTTGCTCACTGGCTGGAAACGCTCGCGGATAAAAAATAGCGTCAGGATGAAGCAGACCAGCAGCACGCTGGCGGTGATGAAAAATACGGGGCGCAGTCCGTACTGATCCGCGAGAAGGCCGCCCGCTAGCGGCCCGAGCAGTGCGCCACTAACGCCACCGGTGGAAAGCGTTCCCAGTGCCCAGCCGCTTTTATTGCGTGGAACCTGGGTGGCGATAAGTGCATTCGCATTGGGGATGAATCCACCAAGCAGCCCTAACAAGGCGCGCAGGATCAAGAACTGCCAGATATTTTGCGCCAGTCCCATCAGCAGCATCACAATCGCCATGCCCAACGCGGAACGCAGCAGCATGATTTTTCGCCCCTTGCGATCGGCAAGGCCGCCCCAGAAAGGAGAGGCGATGGCGGAAAAAAGAAAGGTGATGCTGAAGACCAGACCTGACCACATGTTCAGGGCGCTATGGCCCGTGACGCCAAGGCTCTCGACGTAAAGAGGCAAAAAGGGCATGACCAGGCTAAATGCTGCTCCGGTTAAAAAACAACCTAACCAGGCAACGGTGAGGTTGCGTTTCCAGTTTATGGGGGCATCTGAGGGTGACATAGCGATCCGCAGTGTGACGCGCTGTTTGCGCTATCGATTTATTATAAGTAAGCAGGCTAATTATGCGCCTGGTTGATAGTTGCTGCAATGCGGATAGCAGTTAAACCTAAAACGGGTAGGGAGCGTGTTGCAGCCCACGGGGCTGCAACACTGCGTCAGTACAGAGAAGGGGAACCTTCAGGACGCGTCTTGAAGCGACGATGCAGCCACATATACTGCTCTGGCGCCATCATGATGCATTGCTCAACAATTTTGTTCATCCATGCGGCAGTGGTTTCTGCGTTGTCCAACGGTGGTGAACATTCTGGAGGCAACATAATCAATTGATACCCTTTACCATCAGGTTTGCGGCGAGGAACAAACGGTACCAGACAGGCATTGGACATGCGAGAAAGCATCCAGGTCCCTGAGGTTGTTGCAGCTTGTTCAACGGCAAAAAGTGGTACAAACACGCTGGCGCGAGGGCCGTAATCGTGATCCGGCGCGTACCAGACCACTTCGCCCTTTTTCAAGGCTTTAATCATCCCTTTCAGGTCTTTACGATCGAGCATTGATTTATTCGAGCGCATGCGGCCCCAGGTTTGTAGCCAGTCCAGCAGTGGGTTGTCGTTAGGGCGATACACACCAATACCCGGCTCCTGCAAACCAAACTGACGCGCACCCAATTCCAGAGTCAGAAAGTGCAGACCCACTAACAGGATCCCGCGTTTTTGCGCCTGAACGTCACGGATATGTTCCATTCCGATCACTTCTGTCCAGCGAGAAATACGCTTATCGGACCAAAACCAGGCCATCCCGGTTTCCATTACGCCCATGCCTACGGATTCGAAGTTCTTGACGACCATCTGCTGGCGTTCCTGCTCACTCATCTGCGGGAAGCACAGTTCAAGATTTCGGGAAACAATTTTTGCCCGACGTTTCATCAAACGTAGCGCCAGTCGACCTAATGCACAGCCCAACTTAAAGAGAATGGGGTAGGGTAACTGCACGATTAACCAAAGGATGCCAATACCCAGCCAGGTTAACCAATAACGTGGATGCAGTAACGCAGCCGAAAATTTGGGTAAATTCGTCATGTCTATCCTGTCTTCAAACGACCAATTCCCTGTATTGTCGCATCTTTTCGCGCGTATCAAAAATTTGTGACGGGAGAACGGTGATTAATTCCGCAATTGTTGTTGCGATTTTATAGTGAAGTATGAAATGTAGCGTAAAATGTGTGGATGTAAATTGGCGATGTTTGCTTTATTATGCCGCCGATTTTCATTTATTCCCTATTTGCAGGATACGTACACCATGCCAGTGTTACACAACCGCATTTCGAACGACGCCCTCAAAGCCAAAATGCTGGCCGAGACCGAGCCGCGCACGACGATCTCATTCTATAAATATTTCACCATTGCCAATCCTCAGCACACGCGTGATGCGCTGTACCAGATGTTCACCGCATTGAACGTCTTCGGGCGAGTTTATCTTGCCCATGAAGGAATTAACGCGCAAATCAGCGTACCGCAAAGCAACGTCGAGGCATTTCGCCAGCAGCTCTATGCGTTTGATCCTGCATTGAAGGATTTACGTCTGAATATTGCGTTGGATGATGACGGTAAATCGTTCTGGGTACTGCGAATGAAAGTCCGCGAACGTATCGTGGCAGATGGTATTGACGATCCAGACTTTGACGCCAGCAACGTGGGGGATTATCTCAAGGCTGCAGAAGTTAACGCCATGCTGGACGATCCTGAAGCGGTATTCATTGATATGCGCAACCACTATGAATATGAGGTGGGTCATTTCGAGAATGCGCTGGAGATCCCGGCAGACACGTTCCGTGACCAATTGCCGAAAGCTGTTGAAATGATGCAGGCGCATAAAGATAAAAAAATCGTGATGTACTGCACGGGTGGGATCCGCTGTGAGAAAGCCAGCGCCTGGATGAAACACAATGGATTTAGCAAAGTCTGGCACATTGAGGGCGGTATTATTGAGTATGCCCGCAAGGCGCGTGAACAGGGGCTTCCGGTACGTTTTGTCGGTAAAAACTTTGTCTTTGATGAGCGTATGGGCGAAAGGATCTCTGAAGATGTTATCGCGCATTGCCATCAGTGCGGCACGGCGTGCGATAGCCATACTAATTGCAAAAATGATGGCTGCCATCTGTTGTTTATTCAGTGCCCGGCTTGTGCGCAGAAATATAAAGGCTGCTGTAGCGAGCTGTGTAGCGAAGAGAGTGAGTTGCCGGAAGAGGAACAACGGCGTCGTCGTGCGGGGCGTGAAAATGGCAACAAAATCTTTAATAAATCACGCGGTCACCTGAATACCAAACTGGGTATTCCAGACCCTGCGCAATAACATGATGCCGGATGAGGGGCAGAACCTCATCCGGCAATTCTTGCGTTACTTCTGCTGAACACCTTCCACTGAGATGATCAAATCGACTTCCTGTGACGCAGGGCCGAGATCGGTGGTGATGTTGAAATCCTTCAGCTTAATCTTACCTTGCGCTTCAAAACCAGCGCGCGTACCGCCCCAAGGATCGCCACCCTGACCGATGAGCTTCGCGTCCAGCGTAACTGGTTTGGTAACGCCGTTCAGGGTCAAATTACCGGTGATATCCAGGTCATTCCCTTCTTTCTTCACGCTGGTGGAGCTGAAGGTCGCATGCGGGAATTTTGCCACGTTAAGGAAATCTGCGCTGCGCAGATGCTTGTCACGTTCAGCGTGATTAGTGTCAACGCTGTTGGTGTTGATGGTTACGTTAACCTTATCGGCTGCGGGATTTTTCTCATCGAAGGTAAACGTACCGTCGAAATCTTTGAAAGTGCCGTATAGCCAGCTGTAACCCAGATGCTGAATACGGAAATTAACAAAGCATGCTGTCCTTCCTTGTCAATTTTGTAATCTGCCGCCACGGCCGACCCGGTGGTGAATAACAGAGAGGCGAGTGTAAGTCCCAGCAGGTTTTTTTTCATTTTAAGCTCCATAGTCAGATGACGATTTTCCCAACATGCGATTGAGGGTATCGTCGTTATCAATAAAGTGATGTTTCAGGGCCATCAGTCCGTGCAGTAGGGATAAAATCACCACGGTCCACGCAAGCCACAGGTGCAGGTTACCGGCGAGATCGGCCTGAGCACCTGCATTGGCAACGGTGGCTGGAATGTCGAACCAACCAAAGACGCTTATCGCTTTGCCATCCGCGGTGGAAATCAGATATCCGCTGATGACAATCGAAAAGAGCAGCAAATAAAGTGCGAGGTGACCCATTGCCGCTGCGATGCGGGTCAAACGGGAGTAGCTTGCCAACGCAGCAGGCGGAGGGGAGAACAACCGCCAGACAACGCGGATAACCAGTCCCATCATGAGTAGGATACCGATGCTTTTATGCAGTTCAGGGGCCTGGTGATACCAGCTGTCATAATAGCTAAGCGTGACCATCCATAACCCCAACGCAAACATGCCATATACAGCAATCGCAACCAGCCAATGTAATGTGGCTGACACTACGCCATAGCGCTGTGGACTATTATTGAATTGCATAAATACACCGTTTGATATTTCAGAAATGAATGAAAATGGCGTGTAAAAGACATTAATGCAACTAATAAATAACAATGGTGATGATATTTATTTTTTGTTCAATAAAGTTGACTGATTATTGAATTAATCATCAAGGGATTAGTGTGAGGGTGGCTGGTAAGGTTTGGTTTATGGGTGTTTGTGATTTTTATTATTGTTCAGTTTATTGCAATGAAAATTAAGCTAATCTCAGTTTTTGTCAATTATTGTCAGCGCGCAGGAATCAGAAAAACATAATATATATTACATCCATAATGGCCAGCAGCGACCATAAAATAATGTAGAGCATAAGATGCTCGCGAATATTATTAACCAGATAGTGAAAGATACGGCGCATTGACGTTATTCCTGTCATTAAAAATGGCCTCACCAACGAGGCCATTCATTTATTATCACTTAAAACGGCTTAGCCTGAAGGGGGTCAGGTCAAAGTCAGACGGTTTGTCCTGAGCGAAGTCTGCCGCAATCTCTCCCAGTACAGAGGCAAATTTAAAGCCATGTCCGCTCAGTCCGGTAATGATCAGCGTGTTGTCATGTTCCGGCAGAGTATCAATTATAAAGTCTTCATCTGGTGAATTATCGTAAGTGCAGGATGCGCCGTGCAGGCAACAGCCAACGCCAGGCAGAATTGTGCGCAGGAATGGGAAGGCTTCAGAACCGTCGCTGGCTACAGCGGCAAATGGCTTACGCTCTTCTGCAGAATGAATTACCTGTCCGCCATTGTGCTTACCAATTTTCAGCTCGTCGTTTTCCGCCGGGAAGCCGTAATATTGATCGCCATTTGGCAGCTCGCCGGTGAAGGCCGGGAAGTTATTTTTAACGCTGTAGCGCCCATCGGCCTGATACCAGGCGAACACTTTGCGCACCGGTTGTATCGGTAGTTCAGGGACTAAAGCCTGTACCCAGGTGCCGGCGCTGATCACTGCTTTTTTCGCGTGGTAGTTACCGTCAGCCGTTTCTACCGTGACGCCATCATCACCGTGATGAATTGCGCTGACCGGGCATTTAAACAGTTGCGCACAGCCTGCTTCTTCTGCCAGACGGATCCAGGTTTTAATTGCTAACTCACTGCGTAAAAAACCGGACTCCGCTTCAAACAGACCGATATAGTTGTCAGGTACGCGAATTTCCGGCCAGCGAGCCATAATGGCCGCTGCATCCAGTTGTTCAACCTTGAGTTGCCACTGTTTTGCGCTTTGTGCTGCAGTCGCTAAGAAGGTCGACTCTGCCGGACCGAGGTTGATAACACCGGAGCGAACAAAAATCGGTTCTTCATTATGGGTGGACAGTTCATCCCACAATGTTTGCGCACGTAGCACCAGCGGAACGTATTTTTCACCTTCGCCATAAGCATGACGAATTAATCGTGTATCGCCGTGGTGGCTGCCCTGTTGATGTGGTGGCATATGCGCATCGATCATCAGAACCTTCAGACCGGCACGAGTGGCATAGTATCCGGCTGCGGCGCCTACCGAACCGCTGCCAATAATGATTAAGTCGTATTTCATCCGCTTCTCTCTGCAATCGCGATAGTTGCAGGGTAAATAACTGAACCGGAATATTCAACCTGCAAATAAGAAAGGCACCGTTAAGGTGCCTTTTGATGGTTGGATGTATCAGGTTTAATGTCGCTGATACTCATTTACCTGGTAATCGCCAGATTCAATTTTGGCGATTCCTGCTTCTAATATCGAAATAAATTGCCTGGCAACATCAGTGGTTAACCAGAGCGTTTGACCAACTTCAGTCCCATCCGGGTCAGGGCGATTCGGGGTTTGGTAGTGCAAACGCAGCATCAGCGCATCGTAGCTATCAACAGTGCTGATGTCCCACCCTACAAGCGGATGAGTCTGAATGACTTCATTATTCTTTTCCATCATGCCCCCTAATTCGTGTTACTAGACAACGGTTTTCGAGGTTCAATGCGTTTTTTTCTGAAGCAACTTCAGTATATCAATAAATAAGGGTATTCATTGAAAATTTAAAGAGGGAAGGGCATAAATTTTTTGTTTTCAGCGTTATCTGGCTAAGAAACCGACATGTTATTCATTTTTTTTTAGTATGTTGCACAATTATTTTGTTGTTTTGGTTAAAAGATAATCGGCGGGTTAATATTAAATTAAATACTCGTCAGAAGAAATGCACGATTGATTACAAGATAGCGTGTATAAAAAAGCCGGGGCGACCCGGCAAACAAACATCACTGCATATCATTATTTATTCGTTGATGAACCAGTCATCCGCGCTTTCCCAGGTTTCCTGTAGGATCTCGCTGATGCGTTCTTTGTCCTCTTTGGTCGCGCCAATAACCGACAGATTGTTTGCGCCGGCATAACGGACGGTAACGTTACCTTCGTTATCCGGAAAATGGTGTTGAATACGGCGGGAGAGTTCACCTGCCAGTGCGTCAATGGCACCGGCAGGTAAAGGTGAAGTTTTGGCAATAGTGACTTCAATACGCATAGTAGCCCCCTGTGGAATATACTGTTTATTTATACAGTTATTCGCATCGGTTGGCTACACTTTTTTTAGTTTTTTACTGACCAGCGTACCGTTTCGCCACCCAGGAAAGGCACCAGCGTATCGTCTTCCAACACTATGCTTTCAGGAACCAGGTGCTCCACGCGTTCCAGCTCAATAAAGCTCTCATTTACCGGCAAACCATAGAACTGTGGGCCGTTGAGTGAGCAGAAGGCTTCGAAATGGTCCAGCGCATTCATCTCTTCAAACACGGTGGCATAGCTGCCCAGCGCGGTCGGTGCATTAAAGCATCCCGCACAGCCACAGCTTGACTCTTTGCGATGACGCGCGTGCGGCGCTGAGTCGGTACCGAGGAAGGCGCGAGTAAACCCGCTGGCAACCAGTTCACGCAGCGCCTGTTGATGGACGTTACGTTTGAGGATTGGCAGGCAATACAGGTGAGGGCGAATCCCGCCAACCAGCATGTGGTTGCGGTTAAACATCAGATGCTGCGGCGTAATGGTTGCCGCCAGAAGCTCGTTACCGTCGCGCACGTATTCGGCAGCATCTTTGGTGGTGATATGCTCGAACACCACCTTCAGCGAGGTCAAACGCTGACGCAGCGGTTCCATCACCGTTTCAATAAAGCGCGCTTCGCGATCGAAAATATCGATATCCGCATGCGTGACTTCGCCGTGTACCAGCAGTGGCATACCCAATTTTTCCATCCGTTCCAGCACCGGCATGATGGCGTCAATAGAGGTTACGCCATGCGTCGAGTTGGTGGTGGCATTGGCCGGATAGAGTTTTGCCGCGGTGAATACGCCTTCGTTAAATCCACGTTCCAGCTCGTTGGGATCCAGCGTATCCGTTAAGTAGCAGGTCATTAATGGCGTGAAGTCGTGTCCGGCAGGTACCGCGTCAAGAATGCGCTGGCGATAAGCGATAGCCGCGTCAACCGTGGTGACGGGCGGTGCCAGGTTCGGCATGACAATGGCGCGACCATAAATTTCACTGGTGTAGGGCACGACAGTTTTTAACATGTCGCCATCGCGAAAGTGAAGATGCCAGTCGTCTGGGCGGCGGATCTTTAAAACCTGGGATGGTGCAGTCATTAATATGCTCCGGCTGAGGATAGTCTTTTTTGCCGGAAACAAAGGATAAGCGGAAACGTTTTCGTTTGCACGAAAAAAAAGGGCGCATCGGCGCCCTCGTTTCTTAGTCGGTGAACGGGATGATGATTTCGCCCGGTTTCACCTCAATACCCTTCGCCAGTTTTTTCGCCAGTGCTTCACCCTGGCTGCTGTCATCCCGCAGAACGTAGGCTGGCTGTTGGTTGAAATAGTTACGCAGCGACTGGTTTAAATAAGGCATCAGCGTTTGCAGTACCGACTGCATTTTTTCTGGTGTAACGGTCGCATCCACGACTTCCATCTCTTGCAGATAAATTGCGCCTTTCTCTTTGTTGAATACCGGTAAGGCTTTTAACTTAAGCTTCATGGTCGCTTTTTGACTGCCAAACAGGGAATTCATGTCCAGGTTGGCGTCACCGGTCAGCGTCACTTTATTGGGTTCTTCACGGCCAATCTGACTGGCGAGATTATTTAGTACGATGTGTGCTTCAGCAACGCCGGGCAAGCCGATATCTTTAGAAAAGTTATTATGCTTTGCCAGGGCCTGATTAATTTCTTGCTCGCTAACCGTGTATTGCGTGAGTTGATTACAACCAACCAACAGGCCGCTGACAATCAGTGCAGCGGCAAAAAAAAACTTTTTCATGGGGTTCCTCAACATGATGCATGTGGCGTAATCGTGACACAAAGCATCATCGAGTACCAGCATCCCGGACGCCAGCAGAAAAAACTGAAAAGCGCCCGGACGCAGGTTTGGCTATCAGGCGTCTGGCTCCAGCATACCACGCGTTGGGCGTTTGAGACTGAATTGCCAGCCCAGCGCCAGGAAGGTGATGAGGCCAATAATACCGAGCATCATCCAGGGCAGCTCAGGCTGTGCCAGGGCTTTGCCCATGTCAAACAACCAGCCGCCACCGATATAACCAATCGCGCCGCCGATAGCGAGTCCCAGTCGGCTGAAGCCCATATAGCTTCCTCTGGCCCGAGCGTTCGCCAGCGAGGCGCTCAGGGTTTCACGCGCGGGTTCGGCGATTATCGAGCCAATATAGAACGTGCAGATCAGGGTGAACAACTGCTGCAAATTCCCGACCAGACCGATCGGCATCATGCTCAGAGACATCACCAGCAGACCGGCCATCAGGCGATGCTCAAGGCGAAAACGTTTTTCACTCCAGCGGGCAATCGGGTAGAGCAGCGTCAATGAGAGACACGCTTCGATGGCATACATCCATTTCACGGCGGCCGGTGAACCTGCGATGTCGTTCACCATGATTGGCAGCATCAGCATCACCTGTACCGCCAGCATGTAATAGCCTGCCAGCGTCAGCACATAGGTGACAAAGCGCTTGTCATGCATCACGTGGCTCATTCCTTCGCGCACCGGAATTTTCACCGTCGACAGCTTCCATGCCGGGAGCAGCCAGGCGTTAAACGCCGCGCACAGCACGAATAAAATTGCGCCGGTGGCACAGACCAGACGAAAATCGTATTGCAATAACCAACTGCCGAGCAACGCGCCGACCACTGCCCCGGCGCTATCCTGCATCATCAGAATAGAGAAAAATCGCCCGCGCTTTTCCGGCCGGATCAGTTTGACCACCAGCGCCGAGCGGGGAGGGTCGAACAGCGTACCGCCCAGTCCGGAGAGAAAGCAGGAAAACCACAGCAGCCACGGCTCATGGGCAATACCCATGGTGGCGAACCCGGCAGCGCGCATCAGCATGCCGGTGACGATCATCGGTTTTGCACCGAAACGGTCCGCGATAGCACCGCCGAAAATACCCAACCCCTGCTGGATGAATTGACGTAATCCTAGTGCAATACCGACCATCACGGCAGCCCAGCCCATTTGGTCGACGAAACGAATTGAGATCAGCGGGAAAACGACGAAGAAACCCAGCACGACCAGCATATTATCGATGAGAAGGAAGTATTTACCCAGGTTCCTTGCCTGCGAGACTTGCGACATTTCCCCTCCAGGGAAAAACTCGTCACTCTGGATAGAGTTTAAAAGATAAGCACCTCCTATTCTGCGGTGTCGTCATCGCTTTTCCCACCCTTCGCGGGACAATATTTTTTTATCAAAAGTCCGTCTTGATAGAGAGTTTTCATCAAAATGTGTGAATAATTCAAAAAATGGCATTTTGCTCTTTTCACAGGGTGTATTCGCACAGGTATAGTAATGCGAATAGCGTATTGAAGACGTTACGGGAAGGAGTAGGTATAGAATGTTTGGCTATCGCAGTAACGTGCCAAAAGTGCGCTTAACCACGGACCGCCTGGTCGTGCGTTTAGTGCATGAGCGTGATGCCTGGCGTCTGGCAGATTATTACGCGGAAAATCGTCATTTCTTAAAACCCTGGGAACCTATTCGCGATGAAAGCCACTGTTATCCGTCCGGCTGGCAGGCGCGTCTGAGCATGATCTCTGAGTTTCATAAACAGGGCACCGCTTATTACTTTGCGCTGCTCGATCCGGATGAAAAAGAAATTATCGGGGTAGCGAACTTCTCAAACGTGGTGCGGGGATCCTTCCATGCCTGTTATCTCGGCTACTCCATTGCGCAGAAATGGCAGGGCCAGGGGCTAATGTATGAAGCCTTAACCTCGGCCATCCGTTATATGCAGCGCACGCAGCATATTCACCGCATTATGGCTAACTACATGCCACATAATAAGCGCAGCGGTGACCTGCTGGCGCGACTGGGTTTTGAAAAAGAAGGGTATGCCAAAGACTACCTGCTGATTGACGGGCAGTGGCGCGATCACGTGCTGACGGCGTTGACCACATCAGAATGGACCCCCGGCCGCTAAGTTTCAGATGCAGCCATGATTAATGGAGAAGACGATGAAATACGAATTAACCGCCACCGAAGCACGAGTGATTGGCTGTTTATTAGAAAAACAAGTGACCACGCCGGAACAGTACCCACTCTCCGTTAATGGAGTCGTAACAGCCTGCAATCAAAAAACGAATCGTGAACCGGTGATGAACCTGTCGGAATCGGACGTGCAGGAGCAGTTGGATAACCTGGTTAAGCGACATTTTCTGCGCACGGTGAGCGGCTTTGGCAATCGCGTCACGAAATATGAGCAGCGTTTCTGCAACTCTGAATTTGGCAATCTGAAGCTTAGTGCCGCAGAGGTGGCCATAATCACCACACTGCTGCTGCGGGGCGCTCAGACGCCTGGTGAACTGCGTAGCCGCGCATCCCGTATGTACGAATTCAGCGATATGGCCGAAGTGGAGTCGACGCTGGAAAATCTGGCGAACCGGGAAGATGGGCCTTATGTGGTTCGCCTGGCGCGCGAGCCGGGCAAACGTGAAAGTCGCTATATGCACCTGTTTTGTGGTGAAGTTGATGAAGCCATTGCCGCGGCAGATGAGCTCCCTGCAGTCTCCGGCGATCTGCATGCGCGCGTGGAAACGCTGGAAACGGAAGTCGCAGAACTTAAGCAGCGGCTTGATTCCTTGCTGGCGCACCTGGGAGACTAACGTGAATAAATTGCGTATCGGTGTAGTCGGCCTTGGCGGTATTGCACAAAAGGCGTGGCTACCCGTGCTGGGCACCTCCGCGGACTGGACGTTGCAAGGGGCATTTTCACCTTCGCGGGAAAAAGCGCAGCGTATCTGCGAAACCTGGCGGATACCCTACGTGGATTCATTGGTGAATCTGGCGCAAACCTGCGACGCGGTTTTTGTTCATTCCAGCACCGCGACGCACTATGCGGTAGTCAGTGAATTGCTGAATGCCGGAGTTCACGTGTGCGTGGATAAACCGCTGGCGGAAAACCTGCGCGAGGCTGAGCAACTGGTCGAGCTGGCCGCGCGGAAAAAACTCACGCTGATGGTCGGGTTTAACCGTCGATTTGCACCGCTGTACCAGGATCTCAAAACCCAGTTGGGCAGCGCAGCGTCTGTACGTATGGATAAGCATCGTACGGACAGCGTTGGGCCGCACGATCTGCGCTTCACTCTGCTGGACGACTATCTGCACGTGGTCGATACCGCATTGTGGCTGGCGGGAGGGCAGGCGCAGTTAAATAACGGCACGCTGCTGACCAATGAATCTGGTGCGATGCTCTACGCCGAGCACCATTTTTCTGTTGGGCAAATGCAGATAACGACCAGTATGCATCGCCGTGCCGGTAGTCAGTGCGAGAGCGTGCAGGCGGTGACGGACGGCGGCCTGATTGACGTTACGGATATGCGGGAATGGCGGGAAGAGCGTGGGCAAGGTGTTGTTCATAAGCCGATAGCGGGCTGGCAAACGACCTTAGAACAGCGAGGTTTTGCCGTATGCGCGCGTCATTTCATTGAGTGCGTGCAAAATCAGACGGTTCCCCAGACGGCAGGCGAGCAGGCGCTACTGGCCCAGCGTGTTGTCGAAAAGCTGTGGCGGGAGGCGATGGCTGAATAACCCCCTGTAACATCTGGCGGTAGTAATTCATTGTAATCCAGGTACTATATGCCCACTCAAAATAACACCTCTTTTCAACCATAGGCTGGTTTGTCGGCCTGATAAGGCGCTACGGTGTCGCCATCAGGCACAGCAAAAGTGTCGGATGGCGGCGAGAATGCCTTATCCGACCTACGGGCAGGTTTGTCGGGGTTTTGCCTCAGAGTCTGGAATACAACATAGATGAATTTATTAAAGTCGCTGGCAGCCGTCAGCTCGATGACGATGTTTTCACGTGTGCTGGGTTTTGCGCGTGACGCGATTGTCGCCAGAATCTTTGGTGCAGGGATGGCGACAGATGCCTTTTTTGTGGCATTCAAACTTCCTAACCTGCTGCGCCGAATTTTTGCTGAAGGCGCATTTTCGCAGGCGTTTGTGCCGATCCTTGCTGAATACAAAAGCAAGCAGGGGGAAGATGCTACCCGCGTGTTTGTTGCCTACGTTTCCGGGCTGTTGACGCTGGCGCTGGCCGTGGTGACGGTAGCCGGGATGCTTGCTGCGCCGTGGGTGATTTTAGTCACTGCGCCTGGTTTTGCCGACACCGCAGACAAATTTGCGTTGACGACCCAACTGCTGCGGATCACCTTTCCTTATATCCTGCTGATTTCACTGGCCTCGCTGGTCGGCGCAATCCTTAACACCTGGAACCGCTTTTCTATTCCTGCGTTTGCGCCGACCTTTTTGAATATCAGCATGATTGGTTTCGCGCTGTTTGCCGCGCCTTATTTTAATCCTCCAGTGCTGGCGCTGGCGTGGGCTGTCACCGTTGGTGGCGTGCTGCAGCTAGTTTATCAACTGCCACATCTGAAGAAAATTGGCATGCTGGTACTGCCACGCGTGAACTTCCGCGATGCGGGGGCGATGCGCGTCGTCAAGCAAATGGGGCCGGCGATCCTGGGGGTTTCCGTCAGCCAGATCTCACTGATCATCAATACCATTTTCGCCTCGTTTCTGGCCTCCGGCTCGGTGTCATGGATGTACTATGCTGACCGCCTGATGGAGTTTCCGTCCGGTGTTCTGGGGGTAGCGCTGGGGACTATCCTGCTGCCGTCGCTGTCCAAAAGTTTTTCCAGCGGTAATCATGATGAGTATTGCCGCCTGATGGACTGGGGGCTGCGCCTGTGCTTTCTGCTGGCGTTACCCAGTGCCGTAGCATTAGGGATTCTGGCCAAACCGCTGACGGTGTCGCTGTTCCAGTACGGAAAATTTACTGCCTTTGATGCGGCGATGACCCAGCGCGCGCTGGTGGCGTATTCGGTCGGTCTGATTGGCATTATCATCGTGAAAGTATTAGCGCCTGGTTTTTACTCGCGTCAGGATATTAAAACGCCGGTAAAAATTGCCATTGTGACGCTGATTCTGACCCAGGTGATGAACCTAGCGTTTATTGGGCCGTTGAAGCATGCCGGACTGTCGTTGTCGATCGGTTTGGCGGCGTGTCTGAATGCTTCACTGCTCTACTGGCAGCTGCGCAAACAGAAAATATTCACTCCGCAGCCGGGCTGGGCCTGGTTCCTGACGCGACTGGTGATTTCCGTGCTGGTGATGTCGGCGGCATTGGTAGGGATGCTCTATATCATGCCTGACTGGTCGCAGGGAACGATGTTGTGGCGTGTGATGCGTCTGCTGGCGGTGGTGGTCGTGGGAATCGTTGCCTACTTTGCCGCTCTTGCTGTGCTGGGCTTTAAAGTGAAAGAGTTCGTTCGCCGGACGGCGTAATGGGCATCCTATGCCGGATGGCGGTACCACACCGCATCCGGCCTACAAAAAGCGTAGGCCTGATAAGCAAAACGTTATCAGGCTTGCATCAGATAGAGAATTTTTTCCCGCCGCGGTGCGCAGCAGAGGTTTGACCGTTTGCGCCATACAACGCCGGTTCCTGGTGCGGTTTCAGCACTTGTATTGCTTGTTGATTACGCTCGATCTGCCCTTCCAGCAGCCAACCGTTGTGCTGGTTGAGGTCACGTAAGTGCTGTGTTTTCATGGTGATAGTCTGCCAGCGCTCGGCAATCTCATCATTGGCGCTGCGCGTGGCGTCATGCTCCTGACGGCGCTGCTGCTCAAGATAATCAAGGGTTGCCAGCAAGGAGCTTTTTTCTTCTGTAATACGCTGTAGCTGGCTGCCGTTGATATGCCCTGCGGAAAGCTGCTGCTGTTCAGCATCCATTACCGTTTTCAGGTCATTGAGGACGGTCGTCATCTGGTCAAGTATTTCTGACAAACGAGTCATACTTTATTTACTCTGTAGGTAGCTCTGCGCCTCGCGAATCAGCGAGTCGGCAATTTTTCCGGTATCCATTTTCAATTCACCGTTACGGATTGCGGTTTTCAGTGCTTCCACGCGTTCCATATTGATGTCATTGGTGCCGGGCTGCATCAGTTTGGCCTGGGCGTCGCTCAGCATGACGCTGGTGCTGGTGGTCGCGGTGGTTTTTTCCTTCCGCGCTTTTTGTACCGGCGCATCGCTGGTTTCACGCGGCTGAACGGTGCTTACTGGCTTCAATGGTGAGGTACGATCAATGCTCATTTTATTTTTCCTCATCGAGGGGTTACGCTATAGCGGCCCGCTGTAATCATTGGTTGTTTATCTATCGGCACACGCTAAAAAATCTTTAACCTATTATAGGTTAATAAGAATATTCCCATCAGAATCGACGACGCCGCTCACCACCTGGCCTGAAATCATCCGCACTCGCGCGTTTTGTGCGACAGCGGCGTTGTTCAGCGCTTTACCTTCGGCATTGACCCGAAAGCCATCTCCGTTGGCAATAACCAGCACGCGCTGACCGGCCTTGATCCGCCATGCCTGGCGCAACATCGAAAGCTGTATCGGTTGGCCCGGCACCAGATCGCGCAGGCTCACAGCATCCTGCACTTGACTCATATCCAGCACAGCGCGCGGCGGTAGTTGGTCCAGTCGACCACGTTTCAGCGTTACGCTGGCCGGGGTCAGGGCGCTACCTCGCGCCACAGGCGCGGCGGCTACTACGTAGTTTCCCGTCGCCTGCACGTTCACCTGCAGATAACGTTTTTCGTTGGCACAGCGGGCCAGCACATTCACATTACCCCACAGTTTCGCACTACCTGACACGCTTAATGCCGGTTGTTCGCAGTTGGGCAATAAGTTTGGTGACGTTCGGATAGTGACGACTACCTCATCGCTAAACCCGGCCAGACGCTGGGAAAACCATGCCGTTAGCTGCGAATTCAGGTCTTGCGCCATCGTCATAGGGCTGAACAGCAGTGCTGCCACGACCATTCCACGTTTAAACGTTTGCATCAAAACCTCGCGCTTTTTCAGGTAGTGGCAGGATTTTACCTGTGTGACGCAGCCATCAACGCAACAAATAGCGACGCATTTTGCGTTTATTCCGGCGATAACGCGCGCGTAATGGGATTTAAGCTGTCGGCTGAATTTTGTCATTTGCGGAGGAGATATGCTCGATAAGCTCGACGCCGCCTTACGTTTTCAACAGGAAGCGCTGAATTTGCGCGCCCAACGCCAGGAAATATTGGCGGCCAACATTGCCAATGCCGACACGCCGGGGTACCAGGCGCGCGATCTGGATTTCGCCAGTGAATTAAAAAAAGTCATGGTGCGAGGACGGGAAGAAACCGGCGGCGTTTCGTTGACGCTGACCTCTGCACAACACATTCCAGCCCAGACCGTTTCTGCGCCGTCTACGGAGCTGCTCTACCGTATTCCTGACCAGCCATCTCTTGATGGCAACACGGTAGATATGGACCGGGAGCGCACGCAATTTGCGGACAACAGCCTCAAATATCAAATGGGGCTGACGGCGCTGGGTGGACAAATCAAAGGCATGATGAACGTGCTGCAAGGAGGGAACTAATTCGTGGCGCTGTTAAATATTTTTGATATCGCAGGTTCTGCGCTGACGGCTCAGTCTAAACGACTGAACGTCGCGGCCAGCAACATGGCGAATGCGGATAGCGTCAGCGGACCCGACGGTCAGCCGTATCGCGCAAAGCAGGTTGTTTTTCAGGTAGATGCTGCGCCAGGCGCGGCGACAGGTGGTGTAAAAGTCGCTGACGTCATTGAAAGTCAGGCGCCGGATAAGCTGGTTTATGAACCCGGTAATCCGCTGGCCGATGCGAACGGCTACGTAAAAATGCCGAATGTGGACGTTGTTGGCGAGATGGTCAACACCATGTCTGCCTCACGTAGCTACCAGGCAAACGTCGAAGTGCTCAACACCGTGAAAAGCTTGATGCTTAAAACGCTGACGCTAGGCCAGTAAAGGAGGCGCACATGTCTATTGCTGTAAAAATGAATGACCCAAGCACCACTGGCGTTAATGACGCCACGGGGAAGAATTCGCTGACGGGCAACAACGCTGCTGATCTGCAAAGCAGCTTCCTGACGCTGCTGGTTGCACAGCTGAAAAACCAGGATCCAACTAACCCGCTGCAAAACAACGAACTGACTACCCAACTGGCGCAAATCAGTACAGTGAGCGGGATTGAGAAACTGAACACTACGCTGGGATCGATCTCCGGACAGATCGACAACAGTCAGTCGCTGCAGGCCAGTACGCTGATTGGTCACGGTGTCATGATACCGGGTACGACCATTCTGACCGGTAAAGGGACAGAAGAAGGTGCCAAAACCACGACAACACCATTTGGCGTTGAGCTGCAGCAACCGGCAGATAAGGTTACCGCAACCATTACCGATAAAGACGGCAAAGTGGTACGCACCATTGACATTGGTGGATTGAAAGCGGGCGTTCATACCTTTACCTGGGACGGCACCATGACCGATGGCACGGATGCACCAAGCGGTTCTTACAACGTGTCAATTGCTGCCAGTAATGGCGGAACGCAACTGGTGGCACAGCCGCTTCAGTTTGCGCTGGTGCAGGGCGTTATTCGCAGTAACGGCGGTAATACGCTGGATCTTGGCACCTATGGAACCACCACCCTCGACGAAGTACGGCAGATAATCTAAGCCTTCACACTTATCAGGAGCAAGTCATGGCCTTTTCTCAAGCGGTCAGCGGTCTGAACGCTGCAGCAACCAACCTCGATGTCATTGGTAACAACATCGCCAACTCCGCCACCTACGGTTTTAAATCTGGCACGGCATCTTTTGCTGATATGTTTGCCGGTTCGAAAGTCGGTTTGGGCGTTAAAGTTGCGGGTATTACTCAGGACTTTACCGACGGTACTACCACCAACACCGGACGTGGTCTGGATGTTGCTATCAGCCAGAACGGTTTTTTCCGTATGGTAGACAGTAACGGTTCTGTTTTCTACAGCCGTAACGGTCAGTTCAAACTCGATGAAAACCGCAATATTGTTAACATGCAGGGGCTACAGCTGACAGGCTATCCGGCTACCGGTACACCGCCGACAGTTCAGCAGGGTGCGAACCCGGCACCGATCACTATCCCGAATACGCTGATGGCGGCTAAATCAACCACCACTGCGTCAATGCAGGTCAACCTGAACTCCACTGATAAGGTTCCTACCAAGACCCCGTTTAACCCAAGCGATGCCGATTCCTACAACAAAAAAGGCACCGTTACCGTTTTCGATAGCCAGGGTAATGCCCATGACATGAATATTTTTTATGTCAAAAATGCGCAGAGCAATACCTGGGAAGTTCACACTCAGGATGCTTCAACCGGCGATCCTGCAAAATCAGCCGGATTTATGCGCTTTAACGAAAACGGTGTGTTTTTAGGGATTAGCGCCACGGCAGCTGAAGTACCACCGACGGCTCCAGCCGTCTGGCCAAAGGATATCAGAATTGATACAGGGCAGATTAACGGCGCAGATGTCGCTAATTTCTCCCTGAGCTTCCTGAACTCCATGCAGCAGAACACCGGTGCCAACAACATCGTAGCCACGAATCAGAACGGCTACAAGCCGGGCGATCTGGTGAGCTACCAGATTAACAATGACGGTACTGTGGTCGGTAACTACTCCAATGAACAGCAACAGGTTCTGGGACAGATCGTGCTGGCAAACTTTGCCAACAACGAAGGTCTGGCGTCTCAGGGCGACAATGTCTGGGCAGCCACTCAGTCTTCTGGCGTGGCGCTGCTGGGTACCGCAGGTGAAGGTAACTTCGGCAAGCTGACCAACGGCGCGCTGGAAGCGTCAAACGTTGATTTGAGTAAAGAACTGGTGAATATGATTGTCGCCCAGCGTAACTATCAGTCGAACGCGCAGACCATCAAAACCCAGGATCAGATCCTCAACACGCTGGTCAACCTGCGCTAAGCGCCTGACGGGATGGCTTAATGGATCACGCAATTTATACCGCCATGGGCGCGGCCAGTCAGACGCTGAATCAACAGGCGGTGACGGCCAGCAACCTGGCAAACGCTTCTACGCCAGGGTTTCGTGCACAGCTCAATGCACTGCGCGCAGTTCCTGTAGAAGGATTGTCTTTACCGACGCGTACGCTGGTGGTGGCCTCCACGCCGGGGGCCGATATGACGCCCGGTCAGATGGACTATACCTCCCGCCCGCTGGATGTGGCGCTGCAACAGGATGGTTGGTTGGCTGTGCAGACCGCAGACGGTAGCGAAGGATATACCCGTAACGGTGCTATTCAGGTAAGCCCTACGGGTGAACTGACTATCCAGGGACACCCGGTAATTGGCGAAGCCGGACCGATAGCCGTGCCGGAAGGTTCAGAAGTTACCATTGCGGCGGACGGGACAATTTCCGCACTTAACCCTGGCGATCCGGCTAATACGGTCGCGCCAGTGGGGCGGCTGAAGCTGGTGAAGGCAACAGGGCTTGAGGTGCAACGTGGTGATGACGGTATGTTCCGCCTGACCCAGGCCGCACAGGCTACCCGTGGTGCGACGTTACAGGCTGACCCCAGCATTCGCGTGATGTCGGGCGTGCTGGAAGGCAGTAACGTTAAACCGGTTGCTGCGATGAGCGACATGATCGCCAACGCCCGCCGCTTTGAAATGCAGATGAAAATTATCAGTAGCGTGGATGATAACGCGGGCCGCGCCAACCAACTGCTGTCGATGACTTAATACAGGACATTTTATGATCAGTTCATTATGGATCGCCAAAACCGGCCTGGATGCGCAGCAAACCAACATGGATGTGATTGCCAACAACCTGGCAAACGTCAGCACCAACGGATTTAAACGCCAACGTGCCGTGTTTGAAGATCTGTTGTACCAGACGATTCGTCAGCCTGGCGCACAGTCTTCTGAGCAGACCACGCTGCCGTCTGGTTTGCAGATTGGTACCGGTGTACGTCCGGTTGCGACCGAGCGTTTACACAGCCAGGGTAACCTGTCGCAGACCAACAACAGTAAAGATGTGGCGATTAAAGGCCAGGGCTTTTTCCAGGTCATGTTGCCCGATGGTACGTCCGCTTATACCCGCGACGGTTCTTTCCAGGTGGATCAGAACGGTCAGTTGGTGACGGCGGGTGGTTTTCAGGTTCAGCCTGCCATCACCATTCCGGCTAACTCGCTCAGTATCACCATTGGACGTGACGGTATTGTCAGCGTGACCCAACAGGGGCAGGCGGCGCCTGTTCAGGTCGGGCAGCTTAACCTGACAACCTTCATGAACGATACCGGTCTGGAAAGCATTGGTGAGAATCTGTACACCGAAACGCAGTCATCCGGTGCGCCGAACGAGAGCACGCCGGGGCTGAACGGCGCGGGTCTGCTGTATCAGGGCTATGTTGAAACCTCTAACGTCAACGTGGCGGAAGAGTTGGTAAACATGATCCAGGTTCAGCGCGCTTACGAAATCAACAGTAAAGCGGTATCGACCACCGATCAGATGCTGCAAAAACTGACGCAACTCTAAAGTGGAGTCCGGTGGGGTGAAAACCTCACCGGCACACTGATTTTGAAGATGACCGCAATGCGAAAATACGCGCTTCACCCATACCCAATTTTAGCCCTGCTGGTGGTTTCACTAACAGGATGTGCCTGGATCCCGGCTACGCCGCTCGTGCAGGGCGCAACGTCTGCCCAGCCCGTTCCAGGTCCAACGCCAGTGGCGAATGGCTCAATCTTCCAGTCGGCACAACCGATTAACTATGGTTATCAGCCACTCTTTGAAGATCGTCGTCCACGCAATATTGGCGATACGCTGACCATCGTATTGCAGGAAAACGTCAGCGCGAGCAAAAGCTCTTCGGCGAACGCCAGCCGCGACGGCAAGACAAACTTTGGCTTTGATACCGTACCGCGCTATCTGCAAGGTCTGTTCGGTAACGAACGTGCCGACGTAGAAGCCTCCGGCGGTAACTCCTTTAACGGTAAAGGCGGCGCGAACGCCAGAAATACCTTCAGCGGTACGTTGACCGTAACGGTCGATCAGGTACTGGTGAATGGCAACTTACATGTCGTGGGTGAAAAACAGATCGCCATAAATCAGGGCACTGAATTCATCCGCTTCTCCGGGGTCGTTAACCCGCGCACCATCAGTGGCAGCAACTCCGTACCGTCAACCCAGGTTGCGGACGCGCGTATTGAGTACGTCGGCAACGGCTACATCAATGAAGCGCAGAATATGGGCTGGTTGCAGCGTTTCTTCCTTAACTTGTCGCCGATGTAAGCGAGGTACCCAGTGTTTAAATCTTTTGTTGTAATGGTACTGGTGCTGATAACCACCTTTGCGCATGCTGACCGTATTCGTGACCTGACCAGCGTTCAGGGCGTGCGGGAAAACTCGCTGATAGGATACGGGCTGGTGGTGGGTCTGGATGGTACGGGTGACCAGACCACCCAGACGCCGTTTACGACGCAAACGCTCAATAACATGCTTTCGCAGTTGGGGATCACCGTGCCAACTGGCACTAATATGCAGCTGAAAAACGTGGCGGCGGTAATGGTTACCGCGCAGTTTCCTGCATTCGGTCGTCAGGGACAAACCATTGACGTGGTGGTCTCCTCTATGGGGAACGCCAAAAGCCTGCGCGGCGGAACGCTGCTGATGACCCCGTTAAAAGGGGTCGATAGTCAGGTATATGCGCTGGCTCAGGGGAATATTTTAGTTGGCGGTGCGGGCGCGGCTGCAGGTGGCAGTAGCGTGCAGGTTAACCAGCTCAATGGTGGGCGCATTACCAACGGCGCGACCATCGAGCGTGAGTTGCCCAGCCAGTTCGGCGGTGGCAACACCATTAATCTGCAGCTCAATAATGAAGATTTCACGATGGCGCAGCAGATTACCGATACCATCAACCGCTCGCGTGGCTTTGGCAGCGCAACGGCGTTGGATGCCCGAACTATTCAGGTGCGCGTGCCAAGCGGCAACAGCTCGCAGGTGCGTTTCCTTGCTGATATCCAGAATATGGAGGTGAACGTCACGCCGCAGGATGCGAAAGTGATTATCAACTCGCGCACCGGATCTGTTGTCATGAACCGCGAAGTGACGCTGGATAGCTGTGCCGTGGCACAAGGCAACTTGTCGATCACGGTGAACCGCCAGGCGAACGTCAGCCAGCCGGACACACCGTTTGGCGGTGGACAAACCGTGGTTACGCCACAAACCCAGATCGATCTGCGCCAGAGCGGTGGCTCGCTGCAAAGCGTGCGTTCCAGCGCCAATCTGAACAATGTGGTGCGTGCACTGAATGCGCTGGGGGCAACGCCAATGGATCTGATGTCCATTCTGCAATCGATGCAGAGCGCGGGTTGCTTACGCGCCAAACTGGAAATCATCTAATGATTGGTGACAGCAAACTGCTGACCAGCGCTGCCTGGGATGCGCAATCACTGAACGAACTGAAAGCGAAAGCGGGCCAGGACCCGGCGGCGAATATCCGCCCGGTCGCCCGTCAGGTCGAAGGGATGTTCGTGCAGATGATGTTGAAAAGCATGCGTGAAGCACTGCCGAAAGATGGCGTATTTAGCAGTGATTCAACACGTTTGTATACCAGCATGTATGACCAACAAATTGCGCAGCAGATGACCGCTGGTAAAGGCCTGGGGCTGGCTGAAATGATGGTTAAGCAGATGACTGAAGGGCAAGCGCAACCTGCGGATGACGCGCCGCAGGTGCCGATGAAGTTTTCACTGGAAACGGTGACCAGCTATCAAAATCAGGCACTGACGCAACTGGTCCGCAAAGCCATCCCCCGGGCGACAGAAAGCAATGATGAGCCGCTGTCAGGTGACAGCAAAGACTTCCTTGCCCAGCTATCGCTGCCAGCTAAGCTGGCCAGTCAGCAAAGCGGGGTACCGCATCATCTGATTCTGGCGCAGGCAGCGCTGGAGTCCGGATGGGGGCAGCGACAAATTCGCCGTGAGAACGGCGAACCGAGTTTTAACATTTTTGGCGTGAAGGCTTCGGGAAGCTGGAAAGGCCCAACCACCGAAATCACCACCACTGAATATGAAAACGGTGAGGCGAAAAAGGTGAAAGCCAGATTCCGCGTTTATAGCTCTTACCTTGAGGCGTTGTCGGATTATGTCGGTCTGATATCCCGTAACCCGCGCTATGCGGCGGTGACCGCTGCCGCGACCGCCGAGCAAGGGGCGCAGGCATTGCAAAATGCGGGTTACGCCACGGACCCTAACTATGCGCGAAAATTAACCAGCATGATCCAGCAGTTGAAATCGATGAGTGAAAAAGTAAGCAAAACCTACAGCACGAACATCGATAATCTCTTTTAAATAGCTCAAGTCTACCGACCTGCTGCCGATAATAACGAGTATTGAAGGATTACAAGGAACCTCCATGTCCAGCTTGATTAATAACGCGATGAGTGGACTCGCCGCAGCGCAGGCCGCGTTGAATTCTGCCAGTAATAACATCTCCAGCTATAACGTTGCCGGATATACCCGTCAAACAACAATTATGGCGCAAGCGAACAGCACGCTGGGTGCGGGGGGCTGGGTTGGCAATGGCGTCTATGTTTCTGGCGTGCAGCGCGAGTATGACTCCTTTATCACTAATCAGTTGCGAGCAGCGCAGAACCAGAGCAGCGGCCTGGCGACGCGCTATGAGCAAATGTCAAAAATAGACAATTTGCTCTCCAGCAAAACCAGTTCTATTTCGACCTCAATGCAGGACTTTTTTACCAGCCTGCAAACGCTGGTCAGCAACGCCGAAGATCCGGCGGCACGTCAGGCGATGATCGGTAAAGCTGATGGTTTAGTGAATCAGTTCAGAACTACCGATCAGTATCTGCGCGATCAGGATAAGCAGGTCAATACTGCGATTAAAGCCAGCGTTGATCAGATCAACAACTACTCGAAACAAATTGCCAGCCTCAACGACCAGATTTCCCGTCTGACCGGCGTCGGCGCGGGCGCATCGCCTAACGATTTACTGGACCAGCGCGACCAACTGGTCAGTGAACTGAATCAAATTGTCGGTGTTGAAGTCAGCGTGCAGGACGGTGGTACTTACAACGTTACCATGGCTAACGGCTATTCACTGGTGCAGGGCAGCAATGCGCGCCAACTGGCGGCTGTACCTTCCAGCGATGATCCTAATCGTACAACGGTGGCCTACGTTGACGGGGTTGCCGGAGCGGTTGAGATCCCCGAGAAACTGTTGAATAGTGGTTCACTGGGCGGGCTGTTGACCTTCCGTTCTCAAGAACTTGACCAGACGCGTAACACGCTGGGTCAACTGGCGCTGGCGTTTGCCGATGCGTTTAACACCCAGCATAAAGAAGGCTTTGATGCTAACGGCGATCAGGGTAAAGATTTCTTTGCAATCGGCAGCCCGGCCGTATTCAACAACGCGAAAAATACGGGAACAGGATCGTTAAACGCGAAGATCACTGACAGCTCTGCTATGCAGGCGACAGATTATAAAATTGTTTTTGATGGGACGGACTGGCAGGTTACTCGCCTGGCGGACAATACCAGCTTCAAAGCCACCGTTACCGGTGGAAAAATGTCCTTTGACGGGATGGAAATCACCGTTAATGCAGGCGCAACAGCAAATGACAGCTTCATAGTGAAACCCGTCAGTAACGCTATCGTTGATATGAAAGTCCTGGTGACCGATGAGTCGAAAATCGCTATGGCTCAGGTCTCAAAAAATGATCCGGACCCGGATATTGATAAGGGAAAAAGCGATAACCGTAATGGTCAGAAGCTGTTGGATCTACAGACCAAAGCTACCGTTGGCAATAAGACCTTCAACGATGCATATGCCACGCTGGTAAGCGATGTCGGGAACAAAACCGCTACGCTGAAAACCAGCGCCACCACCCAGAACAACGTGGTGACACAGCTTTACCGGCAGCAACAGTCTATTTCCGGCGTTAATCTCGATGAAGAGTACGGTAATTTACAGCGTTTTCAGCAGTATTACCTGGCAAACGCGCAAGTGCTGCAGACCGCAAATGCGTTGTTTGATGCACTGATTAATATTCGCTAAAGGAGAGGGACACAATGCGTATCAGCACCCAGATGATGTACCAGCAGAATATGCGTGGCATCACTAACTCTCAGGCGGAATGGATGAAGTTTGGCGAACAGATGTCAACAGGCAAGCGTGTGCTCAGTCCTTCTGACGATCCGATTGCTGCCTCGCAGGCCGTGGTACTTTCTCAGGCTCAGGCGCAAAACAGCCAATATGCGCTGGCGCGTTCATTTGCGACGCAAAAAGTATCGCTGGAAGAGAACATACTGAGTCAGGTGACGACGTCAATTCAAACCGCTCAGGAAAAAATTGTTAGCGCAGGGAACGGCACGTTAAGCGATGACGACCGTGCATCGCTGGCCACCGATCTGCAGGGGATCCGCGATCAGCTGATGAACCTGGCGAACAGCACCGATGGTAATGGTCGCTATATTTTCGGCGGATACAAAACAGAATCCGCACCGTTTGCCCAGGCAGATGGTGCTTACAGCGGCGGTACTACAAACGTCACCCAGCAGGTCGATGCTTCTCGTACCATGGTAATTGGTCATACTGGCGATAAAGTCTTCGCTAGTTTGACCAGCAACGCCGTACCGGAACCTGGTGGCGGTGCTCAGGAAAAGAGCCTGTTCAAAATGCTGGATAGCGCCATTGATGCACTCAAAACCCCTATTGAGGGTGATGACGTGGCAAAAGCCACCGCCGCTGCAGCCATTGACAAAACCAGCCGTGGTCTGAAAAACTCACTGAATAACGTGCTTTCCGTTCGTGCAGAATTAGGTACGCAGCTAAGTGAATTAAGCTCGCTGGATTCACTGGGTGCCGATCGTGCATTAGGCCAAACTCAGCAGATGAGTAATCTGGTGGATGTCGACTGGAACGCCGCGATTTCGTCTTATGTCATGCAGCAGGCTGCGCTACAGGCATCATACAAAGCGTTTACCGATATGCAGGGAATGTCGTTGTTCCAGCTCAATCGCTAACGTCTCGTTTTGAAACATATCTTGAAACTGGGTATGTTTGTCTGCCCGCTCCTTTAACACCCCGGAGCGGGCATTTTTTTAGGCAACCGACGTCTTACTGAGCGACGGGGTCCCCGTCAGTCTTATGACCAACGCAATCGCACTGCTGAAGGTTGCCAGCGCAACGACACCTTCCCAATTTGCCAGGGCGTAGATCTGACTTCCGAGAACCGAACCCAGTGCCATACCGATAAACACCATCGTAAACAGCAGAGCGTTCAATCGTCCTCGTGCCAGAGGCTCCAGGCTATAGACCAGATTCTGATGGGCAACCAGGCTGGATTGCAATCCGAGATCAAAACCTACCGCCGAAAGGGCTATGAGCAGCCACTGCCCCTGAACGGGCAGGGCGGGTAACAAAAACATCAGTGCGAAAGATACCGTTACCAGCAAAGCACCCAATTGCGTTACTTTTGCTGCACCCACTTTATCGGCAAGATGGCCCGCCATCGGTGCGGCAAGCGCTCCTGCTGCTCCCGCGATACCAAAAGCACCCGCTATAGCGCTACCCATGTGGTAATGCTCAGATAGCATCACCGCCAGCGTAGACCAGAAGGCGCTAAAAGCAATGGACAGAAAGCCTTGTGCCAGTGCTGCGCGGCGCAGGGTGGAATATCGTTGCCAGAGTTGCGCCATGGAGAGCATTAATGATGGATAGCTCAGCGTGGAATGGACAGCAAAACGAGGCAGTACCTTCCACATAATCGCGGTAATTACGGCAATACTGACGGCAGCAAGTTGGTACATTTCGCGCCAGCCAAACGCTTCGCCCACCAGTCCACTGACGGTACGTGAGAGTAAAATTCCCAGCAGAAGGCCCGTCATCACGGTACCCACCGTTTTTCCCTGTTTGCCTTCGGGCGCCAGTATTGCCGCCGCAGGCACAATATCTTGTGCCATGGTTGCCGCCATTCCCATCAGCAGACTCACCAGTAATAGCGAATGCAACTGTCCGGTAAAGCTACAAGCCAGAAGCAGCACGGCAAGAGAGATACTTTTCAGCAGGATTAATGTCCGACGGTCATAACGATCGCCTAATGGCAATAAAAACAATATACCTAACGCATATCCCGCCTGGGTCAGCGTCGGGACCAACCCCATGCCAGTGAGACTTAAGGCCAGATCCTGACCCATTAAAGGCAGAAGAGGCTGGGCGTAGTAGATAGCGGCTACGCTGAATCCGGCGCCCATTGCCAGAACAAAAATGACCCAACGGGAAAGTGCGGTATGTGTGTTCACAAATGATTCCTCAATCACAGGATGTGAGGCTATTTTTATCCTTCAGCGAGTGGCACGGTAGCGAGCGCAGTGGTAAAACAGTTATACGTCAGGCGTATGATGAAACTGAAGATGGTAAAAAATGAGCGTATAGACAGGGTGGAGCTGATGCGTACGTTTGTACGTATTGTCGAAGCAGGATCGCTTTCGGCAGCGGCCAAACAGATAGGGACCACGCAGGCGACCGTCAGCCGACGGCTGCAATCGCTGGAGACGCTGCTGGGTGTGAAACTGCTTATGCGTACCACGCATGCGATGAAATTGACCGACGACGGTGAAAGAGGCTATCAGCATGCTAAGAAGATTATTGATGCCTGGCTGGCGCTGGAAGATGGACTTAATGTCACAGAAGATGAACCGGTGGGGACGTTGCGAGTCCGTGCACCGCATGCATTCGGGCAACAACAACTGCTTGAGCCGCTTTTGCAGTTTCTTTCGCGCTATCCCCAGTTGGCAGTAGAGTGGATGCTCAACGATAAAACCGTTGATTTTCTGAGCGACAATATTGACTGCGCTATCAGGGTTGGTGCAGAGGTGGATCCGGCCACGGTTTCCGTTTTACTGGCTGAAGTTCCCCGTAGTATGGTGGCGAGTCCTGGACTGCTGGAGCAATATGGCGAACTTTCTCATCCTGAGCAGTTATCAGTGCTGCCCTGGATTGCCGTGAACACGTTTTATCAACATAGCGTTTCGTTGCTGCACTAATTGCGTAATGAGCCAGTCACGCTGAATATTTCACCCAGATTAAGTACCGACAGTATTTATGTCGCAAGAAATGCCGCGCTGGCGGGGTTGGGAGTGACGATTGTTTCAAGCTGGATGGTGGCGGAGGATATTGCCAACGGACGTCTGGTTGCGTTGCTACCTGAGTGGCATGCGGCGCCGTTGCCTGTACATTTGGTTTATCCGTGGGCGCGTTACTATCCGACCCGTTTACGCAAGTTTCTGGCCTTAATGAAGGATGTTATGCCGCAGCTGACGGGGATGAAAGGCGTAGATCAGATATAAAAAAAGCCGACCCGAAGGCCGGCTTTGATATTGATTATGGCTTACTCAACAGGCTGAGGACGTGTTGCTGGCGCAGTCGCTTGATGCGTTGCGCTGTGTCCGCCTGCGGCACCTTTGCCTTCAAAGGCGAATGCCGGACGTTGCCAGTCGCTATGACGCGGTGCTTCTGGCACATATTCCGGTGCCGGAGCGCGGGTCATTGGCGCGGTTGCATGGCTGTGCAGCTGTTCAGCATCAGTGCTTGCTGCGACAACTTCAGCCTTAACGACAGTCGCTTCTACAATTGGTGCCGCAACAACTTCCTGCGGCGCAGCAACCTCTTCAACAACTGGCGCTGTTTCCACAACTTCTGCAATCTCTTCAACCACTTCTGGCTGGGAAATAACAACCTCCGCAGACGCTTCGGCAACCGGTGCAGTCACAACGTCAGCCACAGGTTCGGCTTCAGCGGCGATTTCTTCTGCAACAGGAGCGTCAGATTCAGCGATAATTTGCGGTTGTTCCTCGACAGGGGTCGCAATCACTTCCGGATGCGTGGTTTCAACCTGAGTGGTTTCAATAACGGCGGCCTGAGGCTCAGCTACGACAGCCTCTGGCTGCACGGCTTCAACCGGCGCAGGGGCATCCACAATGTGTTCAACGACAGCTGCAGCAACCTGAGGCTCTACTGCGACAGGTGCAGCTTGCTGCTGGACCATTTCCTGTTCGCGCTGTTCTTCAACCTGCTGATCCTGAGGACGTGCAACAGGGTAGCGGATCCAAACTTTACCGGACGCTAATTCAGGAGATGCGCAGGCGACCGTTAACGGCATCGGTGACTGAACCGGATAGCGCTCGTCACGGTAACGACGACGACGCTGTCCACTGACGCGCAGATGGCGAGGTGAGCGGCGAGAACGACGCGGCATACCGTTGGAGTCACGTGCTTCGCCGTTGTCTTCCTGCTCAGTCGTAACGACGGCTGGCAGATCAACTTTCGCCAGTTCGGTGCGCTGTGCCGGTACCGGCTGTTCAGTTGGTTGAGCAACAGCAGTTTCAGCGATAGCAGCAACAGTAGCTACTTCGGCTTCAACCGCCGGGCTGTCTGTGAAACGAACTTTCTGAGCCAACTGACGCTGTTTACGGCGGGTTTGAGGCTGACGTACGCGCTCTTCCTGCTCGGTATCCTGCACAGGTTGTTCAGCCTGGTTCAGCTCTTTAACTTCCTGCTGAGCCTGACGCTTGTCATCGTTACGACGGCGGTTACGTTCGCGGCGCGGCGCCTGCTGCTCATCACCGGATTTCGCTTTGTCGGCAACGTCAGTAGTTTGCTGGCGGTTATCGCGAGCTTCAGCATTTTGCTGCTGTGACTGACGGCGGTTACGGCGGTTATCTTCACGGTTTTCGCCGTTTTCTGAACGTTCGCTACGGTTGTCACGATCACCGCGATTATCACGGTTATCACGACGATCGTTACGGTCGCGACGATTGTTCTGACGTGGTTTACGACGATCCTGCTGGCGTTCGGTTTTCTCTTCAGCTTTCTGTGCAGGCTGTTCAACCGGTTTCACTTCTTCGCTACCACCGAAGATGGACTTCAGTGCGCCAAAGAAACGGCTAATCAAACCGGGCTGTGCGGCAACGGCTGCGGTTGCTGCTGCAGCTTTAGGAGCGGCGGCTTTCGCGGCAGGTTCCTGCAGAGCAGGGGCTGGCGGAACGTCTGGCATGGCGAAGGTGGCCAGCGCTGGTTGCTCAGGCTGTTTACGCTCGACGTACTCTTCTTCCGTCGGCAATGCCATTGCCTCTTCATGCAGTTTCGGCAGCAGATAGCTCAGGGTCGGTGTTTCTTCCCCTTTGCGTACGCGCAGCACGGAATAGTGCGGGGTTTCCATCTGATCGTTTGGCACGATCACACAGCGCACGCCATTCTGACGTGTTTCGATAGCATTAACCGCGGTACGTTTTTCGTTAAGCAGGTAAGAGGCGATCGGCACAGGAACAATAGCGTGTACTTCCTGCGTATTTTCTTTCAGTGCTTCTTCTTCGATCAGACGCAGAATAGACAGTGACAGTGATTCGTTATCACGTACGGTACCGGTGCCGGAGCAGCGCGGGCACACGTGATGGCTGGATTCACCCAGAGACGGGCTCAAACGCTGACGAGACATCTCCAGCAGGCCGAAGCGAGAAATATGGCTGATCTGAATACGCGCTCTGTCCTGGCGTACGGCCTCGCGCAGACGGTTTTCAACCGCGCGCTGGTGACGAACCGGCGTCATATCAATGAAGTCGATTACAATCAGACCGCCGAGGTCGCGCAGACGCAGCTGACGCGCAATTTCATCGGCTGCTTCAAGGTTGGTGTTGAACGCTGTTTCTTCGATGTCGCCGCCGCGAGTCGCGCGTGCGGAGTTGATATCGATGGCGGTCAGCGCTTCCGTGCTGTCGATAACGATTGAGCCGCCGGACGGCAGACGCACTTCGCGCTGGAACGCGGACTCAATCTGAGACTCGATCTGATAGTGGCTGAACAGCGGGATTTCGCCGGTGTACAGTTTGATTTTGCTGCTGAAATCCGGACGACCCAGTGCGGCGATGTGCTGACGCGCCATCTCCATAACTTTTGGGTTGTCGATGAGGATTTCGCCGATGTCCTGACGTAAGTAGTCACGGAATGCACGTACGATAACGTTGCTTTCCTGGTGGATCAGGAACGGAGCAGGGCGACTGTCAGCGGCTTTTTGAATCGCTTCCCAGTGCTTCAGGCGGAAGCTCAGGTCCCACTGCAGCGCTTCGGCGGATTTGCCGACCCCTGCGGTACGCACGATAAGCCCCATGCCATCAGGCAGTTCCAGGCTTGCCAGCGCTTCTTTTAATTCGGTACGGTCGTCGCCTTCAATGCGACGGGAGATACCGCCCGCGCGCGGGTTGTTCGGCATCAGAACCAGATAACTACCCGCCAGGCTGATAAAAGTGGTCAGCGCAGCGCCTTTGTTGCCGCGTTCTTCTTTATCGATCTGAACGATCACTTCCTGGCCTTCGCGCAACACGTCTTTAATGTTGGGACGACCATGGGAGTTGTAGTTAGCGGGGAAGTATTCGCGGGCAATTTCTTTTAACGGGAGGAAACCGTGACGTTCAGCTCCGTAATCAACAAAAGCAGCTTCCAGACTCGGTTCAATACGGGTAATTTTGCCTTTATAGATGTTGGCTTTTTTCTGTTCGTGTCCAGGACTTTCGATATCCAGATCGTACAGACGTTGCCCATCTACAAGGGCGACACGCAACTCTTCCTGCTGAGTTGCGTTAATTAACATTCTTTTCATCGTAACTTACTCATTATTCTTACATTGACGACTAAGCTGCGGGCAGAGTAATGCCTTTCCGGGTGTGAACCGATGGCCTCGTGTCTATTCGCGTCGCCAACCTCACGGTTATCGTCAGCTCAAAGAGGCGCAGAGTGTCGGTTGCCTGCATTTCATACGGAAACACAGCGCAATTATCAGGGGAACAGTCTGGGTGTTACTCTCCAGAAAAGCTTCCATATTACCGGTAAGGACTGCAACCCGCAGCCCGCTAACTGCCTGAAAGATCAATACGTCTTACGCCATTGCTGCGTTGATGATCGGTCGGGCAAAATTGGGTCATTCCGGAAAAGTTCTTGTTTTAACAAGATTCAACACGGAAACAACCTCATTATTCCACTGCTAACCTTGTTATAGCAAGATGACTTTTGCCATTTATCACCCGGTTACTCACAGTTTTTTCACTTCCGCGTAGTGATTGCTTTAATAACCACCAAATCGGCTATGTCAAACTTAAGTAATAAGGTATAGCAGTTAATATAAGCATAGAAAAATGTGTGGCGCGAATCTTGATGGCTATTTAAAATCGGCCCCCATGAAAACAGAGACTCCAGCCGTAAAAACAGTTGCCATTACTGCCGACGAAGCAGGGCAACGCATCGACAACTTTTTGCGCACCCAGCTTAAGGGCGTGCCGAAAAGTATGATTTATCGCATTTTGCGTAAAGGCGAAGTGCGGGTGAATAAAAAACGCATTAAACCCGAGTACAAACTCGAAGATGGGGATATTGTGCGTATTCCACCTGTGCGTGTCGCTGAACGTGAAGAAGAGGCCATTTCGCCAAACCTGCAGAAGGTCGCGGCGCTGACCGATGTCATTTTATATGAAGATGACCACATTCTGGTGCTTAACAAACCTTCAGGTATGGCCGTGCATGGCGGAAGCGGGTTAAGCTTTGGTGTCATTGAAGGATTACGTGCGTTGCGCCCGGAAGCGCGTTTCCTTGAACTGGTGCATCGCCTCGACCGGGATACCTCCGGCGTGCTACTGGTTGCCAAAAAACGCTCAGCCTTGCGTTCATTGCATGAACAACTGCGTGAAAAAGGCATGCAGAAAGACTACCTCGCGCTGGTTCGAGGCCAATGGCAGTCGCATGTCAAAACCGTGCAGGCGCCGCTGTTAAAGAACATTCTGCAAAGCGGCGAGCGTATCGTGCGGGTGAACCAGGAAGGCAAACCGTCAGAAACACGTTTCAAAGTGGAAGAGCGCTATGCGTTTGCCACACTTGTGCGCTGTAGCCCGGTGACCGGACGTACGCACCAGATTCGTGTGCATACCCAGTATGCCGGCCATCCAATTGCTTTTGACGATCGCTACGGTGACCGTGAGTTTGATAAGCAACTGGCGGGTACGGGGTTGAACCGACTTTTCCTGCACGCAGCAGCGTTGAAATTTACTCATCCGGGTACGGGTGAAGTGATGCGTATTGAAGCGCCGATGGATAAGCAGTTGAAGCGCTGCCTCGAGGTTTTACGCAGTAAAGCCTGATGCGCGTTGCTTACCAGGCCTACAATTGTGTGATGCACCGTAGGCCTGATAAGACGCATCGTGTCGCCATCAGGCAGATTAATCAGGCGTTCAACGGGTTCATCTCCTCCCGCCGCAGCATTTGACACAACGCGATAAGCGGCAAACCGATCAGGGTATTTGGGTCACGACCCTCCAGGCGTTCAAAGAGTGCAATACCTAACCCTTCACTTTTGAAACTACCTGCACAATGGAGCGGGCGCTCTTTGCGCAGATAATCATCAATTTCCGCCTCGCTTAAATGACGGAAATGGACGTCAAAAGGTTCTACTTCAGTTTGTAAATGTCCGGTCGCAGAATTATACAGCGCCAGTCCGGTGTAAAACGTCACAATATTGCCACGGGCTTTGAGTAATTGTTGGCGCGCATTTTCTTCTGTTAATGGTTTGCCGGTTATTTCACCATCAAGAACACAAATTTGATCGGAGCCAATAATCAGATGCGATGGGTAACGGTGGGCGAGAGATTGCGCTTTTTTCTGCGCCAGTCGCAAGACTAAATGGCGTGGTGCTTCGCCGGGCAACGGCGTTTCATCAACCTCTGGCGCAGCGCATTCAAACGGGATTGCCAGTTTTTCGAGTAAAGCGCGACGCCAGGGGGAGGTAGAAGCAAGAATAAGTTGAGGCATATTTTTTCCCTCGCATATAGCGTATTGATGAGAGCCATTTTAAACTATGGACTTCGACCTACAAGCTGGCTGTAGTGGCTTGTCTTGAGCGATTTTAAGTCGATGACCCGCAATGTGTGCGAATTATTGGCAAAAGGCAACCACAGGCTGCCTTTTTCTTTGACTATATGACGTTACAAAGTTAATATGCGCGCCCTATGCAAAAGGTAAAATTACCCCTGACTCTTGATCCGGTTCGTACGGCTCAAAAACGCCTCGATTATGAAGGTATCTATACTTCTGATCTGGTTGAGCGCGTCGCCGATTCTGTAGTCAGTGTGGACAGTGATGTGGAATGCTCCATGTCGTTCGCTATCGATAACCAGCGTCTCGCCGTTATAACCGGTGATGCAAAGGTATCGGTTACGCTCGAATGTCAGCGTTGCGGGAAACCGTTCCCACTTCATGTTCACACAACATATTGTTTTAGTCCTGTCCGTTCTGACGAGCAGGCTGAAGCACTCCCGGAAGCGTATGAGCCGATTGAGGTTAACGAATTCGGTGAAATCGATCTGCTTGCAATGGTTGAAGATGAGATTATCCTCTCCTTGCCGGTAGTTCCGGTGCATGATTCTGAACACTGTGAAGTGTCCGAGGCGGACATGGTCTTTGGCGAATTGCCTGATGAAGCGCAAAAACCAAACCCATTTGCCGTATTAGCCAGCTTAAAGCGTAAGTAATTGAGGAGTAAGGTCCATGGCCGTACAACAGAATAAACCAACCCGTTCCAAACGTGGCATGCGTCGTTCTCATGACGCTCTGACCGCAGTCACCAGCCTGTCTGTAGACAAAACTTCTGGTGAACAACACCTGCGTCACCACATCACTGCCGACGGTTTCTACCGCGGCCGTAAGGTAATCGCTAAGTAATCACGCATGACTCAATGGCTTTCCCACTTCTGGTGAGAAAGACAAAGAGTGAACGCGTGATGAAGCTTAGTGAGGCTTTCCCCGGGTAACTGGGGAAACACCTAACCGGGCAGCGACGATACCTTGACACGTCTAACCCTGGCGTTAGATGTCATGGGGGGAGATTTTGGCCCTACCGTGACAGTGCCTGCAGCATTGCAGGCACTGAATTCTAATTCGCAACTCACACTTCTTTTAGTCGGGGATCCCGATACAATCACGCCATTACTTGCCAAAGCTGACTTCGAACAACGTTCGCGTCTGCAGATTATCCCTGCTCAGTCAGTTATTGCCAGTGATGCCCGGCCCTCGCAAGCTATTCGCGCCAGTCGTGGAAGCTCAATGCGTGTTGCCCTGGAGCTCGTGAAAGAAGGTCTGGCACAAGCTTGTGTCAGCGCCGGTAATACGGGCGCACTCATGGGACTTGCGAAGTTAATGCTCAAACCTCTTGAGGGGATTGAGCGTCCTGCGTTGGTGACGGTGTTACCCCATCAGCAAAAGGGCAAAACGGTGGTGCTGGATTTAGGCGCCAACGTAGATTGTGATAGCACGATGTTGGTGCAATTTGCCGTCATGGGTTCCGTGCTGGCAGAAGAGGTTGTTGGCATTGCCAATCCTCGCGTAGCGTTACTCAACATCGGCGAAGAAGAAACGAAAGGTCTCGACAGTATTCGAGATGCTTCAGCTGTGCTAAAAACAATCCCTTCCATTAATTATATCGGCTATCTTGAAGCCAATGAGTTACTGACTGGCAAAACCGATGTGTTGGTCTGTGACGGTTTTACAGGTAATGTCACATTAAAGACGATGGAAGGTGTTGTCAGAATGTTCCTTTCACTGCTGAAATCTCAGGGTGAGGGCAAAAAACGGTCGTGGTGGCTTCTGTTATTAAAACGTTGGTTACAAAAAAGCCTGACAAGGCGATTTAGTCACCTCAACCCCGACCAGTATAATGGCGCCTGTCTGTTAGGATTGCGCGGCACGGTGATTAAGAGTCATGGTGCGGCCAATCAGCGAGCATTTGAAGTCGCGATTGAACAGGCAGTGCAGGCGGTGCAGCGACAAGTTCCTCAGCGAATTGCCGCTCGCCTGGAATCTGTATACCCAGCTGGATTCGAACTGCTGGACGGTGGCGAAAGCGCAGCCTCACGAACACACAGATAACGGTGCGTTTGTGAATGTGGCCAACGTATCAGCGATTTGCTCGTGGCGGTATATAACCAAAAAGTGACTGAGCGTACATGTATACGAAGATTATTGGTACTGGCAGCTATCTGCCTGAACAAGTGCGTACTAACGCCGATTTGGAAAAAATGGTTGAGACATCTGATGAGTGGATCGTCACTCGTACAGGTATCCGTGAACGCCATATTGCAGCGCCAAATGAAACAGTTGCGACGATGGGCTTTGCCGCCGCAAACCGTGCGATTGAAATGGCGGGCATCGACAAAGAACAAATTGGTCTGATTGTGGTTGCTACCACATCATCCACTCACGCATTTCCAAGCGCGGCGTGCCAGATCCAAAGTATGCTGGGGATCAAAGGCTGTCCGGCGTTTGACGTAGCAGCCGCTTGTGCTGGTTTCACCTACGCCCTGAGCGTTGCCGACCAGTACGTTAAATCTGGCGCAGTTAAGCATGCTCTGGTCGTTGGCTCCGATGTCCTGGCCCGTACCTGCGATCCAACCGATCGCGGAACGATCATCATTTTCGGTGATGGGGCTGGCGCGGTTGTAGTGAGTGCATCAGAAGAGCCAGGCATTCTCTCCACGCATCTGCACGCTGACGGTCGCTACGGCGAACTGTTGACGCTGCCTAACGCCGATCGCGTGAACCCGGAAAACCCGATCCACCTGACGATGGCGGGTAACGAAGTATTTAAAGTCGCGGTGACCGAGCTTGCGCACATCGTTGATGAAACGCTGGAAGCCAATAATCTCGACCGTTCTGCGCTGGACTGGCTGGTACCGCATCAGGCTAATCTGCGCATTATCAGCGCGACAGCGAAAAAGCTGGGTATGTCGATGGATAATGTTGTCGTGACGCTCGACAGACATGGTAATACCTCTGCTGCCTCCGTACCGTGCGCACTGGACGAAGCCGTCCGCGACGGGCGTATTAAAGCTGGGCAGTTGATATTGCTTGAAGCCTTCGGGGGTGGATTCACCTGGGGCTCCGCGCTGGTTCGTTTCTAGTATAAGGATTTAAACATGACGCAATTTGCATTTGTGTTTCCGGGGCAGGGTTCCCAGACCGTTGGGATGTTGTCTGAAATGGCAGCAAACTACCCAATTGTTGAAGAAACATTTGCTGAAGCATCAGCTGCACTGGGCTATGATCTGTGGGCGCTGACTCAGCAAGGTCCGGCTGAAGAACTGAATAAAACCTGGCAGACGCAGCCCGCGCTGTTGACCGCATCCGTCGCGCTTTATCGCGTATGGCAGCAGCAGGGGGGTAAAACACCTGCGCTGATGGCGGGTCACAGCCTGGGCGAATATTCTGCGCTGGTATGTGCGGGTGTTATCGGTTTTGCCGATGCCGTTCATCTGGTTGAACTGCGTGGCAAATTCATGCAGGAAGCGGTTCCGGAAGGCACTGGCGGCATGTCTGCTATTATCGGTCTGGACGATGCCGCTATCGCTAAAGCGTGCGAAGAGTCTGCCGAAGGCCAGGTGGTTTCACCGGTAAACTTTAACTCACCGGGTCAGGTGGTTATTGCCGGGCACAAAGAAGCCGTAGAACGTGCCGGCGCTGCCTGTAAAGCTGCTGGCGCTAAGCGTGCTCTGCCGCTGCCGGTCAGCGTGCCTTCTCACTGCGCGCTGATGAAGCCTGCTGCTGAGAAACTGGCCGTTGAGCTGCAGAAAATCACTTTTAACGCGCCGACTGTTCCGGTTGTGAACAACGTCGACGTGAAGTGCGAAACTGATGCTGATGCGATTCGCGACGCGCTGGTTCGCCAGCTGTACAGCCCGGTTCAGTGGACTAAAACCGTTGAATTTATGGCATCCCAGGGCGTAGAGCACCTGTATGAAGTCGGTCCGGGTAAAGTTCTGACCGGTTTGACGAAACGTATTGTTGACACCCTGACTGCTTCGGCACTGAATGAGCCGGCGGCACTGTCTGCGGCGCTAGAGCAATAAAAGAGGAAGACCATGAGTTTTGAAGGAAAAATCGCGCTGGTTACCGGTGCAAGCCGTGGCATTGGCCGCGCAATTGCTGAGACACTTGTTGCCCGTGGCGCGAAAGTTATCGGTACTGCTACCAGCGAAAGCGGCGCGCAGGCCATTAGCGATTACTTAGGTGCAAATGGTAAAGGTCTGATGTTGAATGTGACCGATCCGGCATCTATCGAATCTGTTCTGGAAAATATTCGCGCAGAATTTGGTGAAGTCGATATCCTGGTCAATAATGCCGGGATTACTCGTGATAACCTGTTAATGCGCATGAAAGATGACGAGTGGAACGATATCATCGAAACCAACCTGTCATCTGTTTTCCGTCTGTCAAAAGCGGTAATGCGAGCTATGATGAAAAAGCGTCATGGGCGTATTATCACTATCGGTTCTGTGGTTGGTACCATGGGAAATGCGGGTCAGGCTAACTACGCTGCGGCGAAAGCGGGTCTGATCGGCTTCAGTAAATCACTGGCGCGCGAAGTTGCGTCTCGTGGCATTACTGTAAACGTTGTTGCTCCGGGCTTTATTGAAACGGACATGACGCGTGCGCTGTCTGATGATCAGCGTGCGGGTATTCTGGCGCAGGTTCCTGTGGGTCGCCTTGGCGGCGCTCAGGAAATCGCCAGTGCGGTTGCATTTTTAGCTTCTGACGAAGCAAGTTACATCACAGGTGAGACTTTGCACGTCAACGGCGGGATGTACATGGTTTAACCACGAGATAAAAAAATTTGCGTTATTAGGGTGAATACCCTCAAAATAACGTAAAATCGTGGTAAGACCTGCCGGGATTTAGTTGCAAATTTTTCAACATTTTATACACTACGAAAACCATCGCGAAAGCGAGTTTTGATAGGAAATTTAAGAGTATGAGCACTATCGAAGAACGCGTTAAGAAAATTATCGGCGAACAGCTGGGCGTTAAGCAGGAAGAAGTAACCAACAATGCTTCCTTCGTTGAAGACCTGGGCGCAGATTCTCTTGACACCGTTGAGCTGGTAATGGCTCTGGAAGAAGAGTTTGATACTGAGATTCCGGACGAAGAAGCTGAGAAAATCACTACCGTTCAGGCTGCCATTGATTACATCAACGGTCACCAGGCGTAAGTGAACATCTCCAGGCGGTCATTCGACCGCCTGAGTTTTATCTTTTTATCCCACTTGAATTATTTTCCCTCCCTGGAGGACAACCGTGTCTAAGCGTCGTGTAGTTGTGACCGGACTGGGCATGTTGTCTCCTGTCGGCAATACCGTAGAGTCTACCTGGAAAGCTCTCCTTGCCGGTCAGAGTGGCATCAGCCTGATCGACCATTTCGATACTAGCGCCTATGCAACGAAATTTGCTGGCTTAGTAAAGGATTTTAACTGTGAAGACATTATCTCGCGCAAAGAACAGCGCAAGATGGATGCCTTCATTCAATATGGAATTGTCGCTGGCGTTCAGGCCATGCAGGATTCTGGCCTCGAAATTACGGAAGAGAACGCTCATCGTATTGGCGCCGCAATCGGCTCTGGTATTGGCGGTCTCGGTCTTATCGAAGAAAACCATACCTCTCTGGTAAACGGTGGACCGCGTAAGATCAGCCCGTTCTTCGTTCCGTCGACGATTGTTAACATGGTGGCTGGTCACCTGACCATCATGTATGGCCTGCAAGGGCCGAGCATCTCCATCGCAACCGCCTGTACTTCCGGCGTGCATAACATCGGTCATGCCGCACGTATCATTGCATACGGCGATGCAGACGCGATGGTTGCGGGTGGTGCTGAAAAAGCCAGTACGCCGTTGGGTGTAGGTGGCTTTGGCGCGGCACGTGCACTGTCTACGCGTAATGATAACCCGCAAGCGGCAAGCCGCCCATGGGACAAAGAGCGTGACGGCTTTGTGCTGGGCGACGGCGCTGGCATGGTGGTACTGGAAGAGTACGAGCATGCGAAAGCGCGCGGTGCAAAAATCTATGCTGAAGTCGTTGGCTTCGGTATGAGCAGCGATGCTTACCACATGACGTCGCCACCGGAAAACGGTGCAGGCGCTGCGCTGGCAATGGTCAACGCACTGCGCGATGCGGCTATCGAAGCGGGTCAGATTGGCTATGTCAACGCACATGGTACGTCTACCCCAGCGGGCGATAAAGCGGAAACCCAGGCAGTGAAATCTGTCTTTGGCGATGCGGCAAGCCGTGTAATGGTAAGCTCCACTAAATCCATGACCGGACACCTGTTGGGTGCGGCGGGCGCGGTAGAGTCAATTTTCTCTATCCTGGCGCTGCGCGATCAGGCTATTCCGCCAACCATCAACCTGGATAATCCGGATGAAGGTTGTGACCTGGACTTCGTACCTCACGAAGCGCGTCAGGTTAGTGGTCTGGAGTATGCGCTGTGTAACTCCTTTGGCTTCGGTGGTACCAACGGCTCTTTGATCTTTAAAAAGATTTAAGTCCGTCAGGTGATGCGTTAGCATCGATAGCAATTTAAAAAGGTCCGCTTGTCGGGCCTTTTTTTATTCGGTTTTCCGCCCTTGTCCTGTGTACCTCATCCTGCCAAACTAGCGGACCAGAAATAAGGAGCCACCATGTTCTTAATTAATGGCTGCGAGCAGAATATGCTGGCCGCAAGCGATCGAGCGACCCAATTTGGTGATGGCTGTTTTACCACCGCTTGTATTATCGACGGCGAAATCCCTCTCTTTGCAGCGCATCTTGCGCGTTTACAAGATGCTTGCCAAAAACTGCTGATCACTTTCGACAATTGGTCCGAGCTGCAAAGTGAAATGAAAATGCTGGCGAAAGGGCACGTACGCGGTGTGTTGAAAGTGATTATCAGCCGTGGCAGCGGAGGCCGGGGTTACAGTGGCAAAAGTTGTCACAGCGCCACACGCATCCTCTCCGTTTCAGCCTGGCCCGTTCATTACGATCGTTGGCGGCAAGAAGGCATTACGCTGGCGCTAAGCCCTGTTCGGCTGGGACGTAATCCACTGCTTGCCGGGCTTAAACACCTGAATCGACTGGAGCAGGTGTTAATTCGCTCTCATCTTGAACAGACGGACGCAGATGAAGCGCTGGTTCTTGACAGCGAGGGATGGGTTACGGAATGCTGTGCGGCTAATTTGTTCTGGCGTAAAGGTGATGTGGTTTACACGCCCCATCTGGACCAGGCCGGAGTGAACGGAATTATGCGACAATTCTGTATCCGGATGCTGGCACAATCGCCGTTCAGTATTGTCGAAGTGTATGCCAGGTTGGAGGAAGTAATGCAGGCCGATGAAATCGTCGTTTGTAACGCGTTAATGCCCATTATTCCCGTGCGTGCCTGTGGCGACACGTTGTTGTCTTCACGTTTGTTATTCGATTATTTAGCCCCACTTTGTGAGCACCCGAATTAGTCATGAAAAAACTGTTACTTGTTGTCCTGTTATTGCTGGTTGTGCTGGGCATTGCCGCTGGAGTGGGAATGTGGAAAGTTCGCCATCTGGCGGACAGCAAATTATTGATTAAAGAAGAAACAATTTTTACGCTGAAAGCGGGGACAGGACGTCTGGCCCTCGGAGAACAGCTGTACGCAGACAAAGTTATCAATCGTCCGCGCGTGTTCCAGTGGCTACTGCGTGTGGAGCCCGAGCTGTCGCATTTTAAGGCCGGAACATATCGCTTCACGCCCGACATGACGGTGCGGGACATGCTGCAACTGCTGGAAAGCGGCAAAGAGGCGCAGTTCCCGTTACGTCTGGTTGAAGGGATGCGCCTGAGCGATTACCTGAAACAGCTGCGCGATGCCCCGTATATCAAACATACGCTGAGCAACGATAGCTATGAGACCGTTGCCGAGGCGCTGAAGCTGGAAAACCCGCAATGGGTGGAAGGTTGGTTCTGGCCAGATACCTGGATGTATACCGCTAATACTACTGACGTAGCGTTGCTAAAACGCGCACATCAGAAAATGGTCAAAGCGGTGGATACTGTCTGGGAGGGGCGCGCTGATGGCCTGCCTTATCAGGACAAAAATCAGCTGGTAACCATGGCTTCCATTATTGAAAAAGAAACTGCGGTTGCCAGCGAGCGTGACCAGGTGGCTTCGGTCTTTATTAACCGTTTACGTATCGGTATGCGTCTACAAACCGATCCAACAGTGATTTACGGGATGGGGACACGGTATAATGGCAAATTGTCGCGTGTGGATTTAGATACCCCGACCGCCTATAACACCTATACCATTACTGGACTACCGCCAGGCCCGATTGCCATGCCGGGAGAGGCTTCGTTGCAGGCCGCGGCTCATCCGGCAAAAACGCCGTATCTCTATTTCGTGGCTGACGGTAAAGGCGGCCACACGTTTAACACCAATCTTGCCAGCCATAACCGGTCCGTGCAGGATTACCTGAAAGTGCTTAAGGAAAAAAATGGGCAGTAACTATATCGTCATTGAAGGCCTGGAAGGCGCCGGAAAAACCACTGCGCGTAACGTGGTGGTGGAGACACTTGAGCAACTCGGTATTCGTGACATGGTTTTCACCCGCGAACCTGGTGGAACGCAGCTGGCTGAGAAACTAAGAAGTCTGGTGCTGGATATTAAATCGGTCGGTGACGAGGTCATTACCGATAAAGCCGAAGTGCTGATGTTTTACGCGGCGCGTGTACAGTTGGTCGAAACCGTTATTAAACCTGCACTGGCGAGAGGCGCGTGGGTAATTGGCGATCGTCACGATCTGTCGACCCAGGCGTACCAGGGCGGCGGACGCGGTATCGATCAAAACATGCTGGCAACCCTGCGCGATGCGGTGCTTGGTGATTTTCGCCCGGATCTGACGATCTATCTGGATGTGACGCCAGAAGTCGGGTTGAAGCGTGCCCGTGCCCGCGGCGAGCTGGATCGTATTGAGCAGGAATCTTTCGATTTCTTTAATCGTACTCGCGCGCGCTATCTTGAGCTGTCTGCCAAAGACGGCAGCATTCGTACTATAGACGCTACGCAGCCGCTGGAGGCTGTGATGGCTGATATCCGTCATACCATCACCCAATGGGTGAAGGAGCAGGGCGCATGAAATGGTACCCATGGTTACGACCGGATTTTGAGAAACTGGTAGCCAGCTACCAGGCGGGTCGTGGTCACCATGCGTTACTGATTCAGGCGTTACCCGGAATGGGTGACGACGCGCTGATTTACGCCCTCAGCCGCTATTTAATGTGCCAGCAGCCGGAAGGGCATAAAAGCTGCGGACAGTGCCGCGGCTGTCAGCTGATGCAGGCGGGGACGCACCCTGACTACTATTCGCTGTTGCCGGAAAAAGGCAAAAGCACGCTGGGGGTTGATGCGGTACGCGAGGTCAGTGAAAAACTGTATGAGCATTCGCGTCTCGGCGGTGCGAAGGTCGTGTGGATCCCGGATGCTGCCCAGTTAACCGATGCCGCCGCCAATGCCTTGTTGAAAACGCTGGAAGAACCTCCGGCACAAACCTGGTTTTTCCTCGCCAGCACAGAGCCAGCTCGCTTGCTGGCGACATTACGCAGCCGTTGTCGGTTACATCATCTTGCGCCACCTCCGGAGTCGTATGCGATCTCCTGGCTTGCCCGTGAGGTGACTGCGTCGTCAGAAGCGCTGCTTAGCGCGTTACGGCTGAGTGCTGGTTCGCCTGGCGCGGCACTCACGTTGTTACAGGCTGAAAGCTGGGCGCACCGCACAGATTTTTGCACGGCACTGGTGAACACATTAAACGCAGGCGACTGGTATATCTTGCTTGCGGCGTTAAACCACGATCAGGCTGCCGCCCGTTTACATTGGCTGGCAACGTTGTTTACGGATGCGTTGAAACGTCCGTATGGCGTTTCCCATTTAACGAATCCTGATGCGCTGGACCTGATATCTTCTATCGCAGAACGGTTATCCGTTGCCCAGATACAGGCGATACTCGGTGACGTTTGCCATTGTCGTCAGCAACTGCTGAACGTAACAGGCGTAAACCGTGAGCTGGTATTAACCGATCTTATTCTTCGTATTGAGCATTACCTGCAACCAGGCACCGTACTGCCTGTTCCCCATCTTTGAGAGAGACATTATGTTTTTAGTCGACTCACACTGCCATCTTGATGGCCTGGATTATCAATCTCTGCATAAGGACGTGGACGACGTGCTGGCGAAAGCGGCCGCACGTGATGTGAAATTCTGTCTTGCCGTCGCGACCACTCTGCCAGGATACCGCAGTATGCGCGAACTGGTCGGTGAGCGTGACAATGTCGTTTTCTCCTGCGGCGTGCATCCGTTAAATCAGGATGAAACCTATGATGTTGAGGATCTGCGTCGTTTTGCCGCCGAAGAGGGGGTTGTAGCGATGGGAGAAACCGGGCTGGACTATTTTTACACGCCGGAAACAAAGGTGCGCCAGCAGGAGTCTTTTATCCACCATATTCAGATCGGCCGTGAGTTACAGAAGCCGGTTATCGTGCATACCCGCGATGCGCGAGCTGATACGCTGTCTATTCTGCGCGAAGAAAAAGTGACGGATTGTGGCGGCGTACTACACTGTTTTACAGAAGATAGAGAAACAGCGGGCAAATTGCTGGACCTTGGATTCTATATCTCGTTTTCCGGCATCGTCACGTTCCGAAACGCAGAGCAGCTCCGTGATGCCGCCCGCTATGTTCCTCTGGACCGGTTATTGGTCGAGACGGATTCTCCCTACCTTGCGCCTGTACCGCATCGTGGAAAAGAGAACCAGCCCGCCATGACTCGTGACGTTGCAGAGTACATGGCCGTAGTGAAAGGTGTTGCCGTTGAAGAACTGGCGCAGGCAACCACTGATAACTTTGCCCGCCTGTTTCACATCGACGCTTCTCGCCTGCAATCTGTTCGTTAACTGACTTTTTTTAAAGCTCGTAATTAATCACTAATGCGAGTAAAGTTCACCGCCACAAAATGGGCGGTGAATAACCAGTTTGACACATTCAGAAACTCATTTTATCGGAATGTGCGGATTTTGCGGCCATTCACGACTGAACTGTGATAGCCGTCAAACAAAAACAGACTGAATTATTTTACTCTGTGTAATAAATAAAGGGTACTTAGATGCCCTGTATACGGCGAGGTTCTCCCCCCTCGCCAATGCGTGAGAACGTAGAATACACAAAGTCATTCAAGCTGCCTCAAGGCGGCAAGTGAGTGAATTGCAGGAGCTTACCAGAGTAAGTGACTGGGATGAACGAGCGCAGCCCACGCTGAGGCGGTTTGAAGGATGAAGTGTATAAGCACAAATACTCAGGAGCACTCCTAATTATGTTTAAGAATGCATTTGCTAACCTGCAAAAGGTCGGTAAATCGCTGATGCTGCCGGTTTCCGTACTCCCGATTGCAGGTATCCTGCTGGGCGTCGGTTCCGCTAACTTCAGCTGGCTGCCAGCCGTTGTATCGCACGTAATGGCAGAAGCAGGCGGTTCTGTTTTTGCGAACATGCCGCTGATTTTTGCTATCGGTGTTGCGTTAGGCTTCACCAATAATGACGGTGTATCTGCACTGGCATCCGTTGTTGCTTACGGCATCATGGTTAAGACCATGGCTGTTGTTGCGCCGCTGGTTCTGCATTTACCTGCTGAAGAGATCGCCGCTAAACACCTTGCTGATACGGGTGTTCTCGGGGGGATTATCTCCGGTGCGATTGCAGCGTATATGTTCAACCGCTTCTACCGTATTAAATTGCCTGAGTATCTTGGCTTCTTTGCGGGTAAGCGCTTCGTTCCTATCATTTCTGGTCTGGCTGCCATCTTCACAGGTGTGGTTCTGTCCTTCATTTGGCCGCCGATTGGTACCGCGATTCAGACGTTCTCTCAGTGGGCTGCATACCAGAACCCGGTCGTGGCGTTCGGTATCTATGGCTTCATTGAACGCTGCCTGGTGCCGTTTGGTCTGCACCATATCTGGAACGTTCCATTCCAGATGCAGATCGGTGAATACACCAACGCTGCGGGTCAGGTGTTCCACGGTGATATTCCTCGCTACATGGCGGGTGACCCGACTGCGGGTAAACTGTCCGGTGGCTTCCTGTTCAAAATGTACGGTCTGCCGGCTGCTGCTATCGCTATCTGGCACTCTGCTAAACCAGAAAACCGCGCGAAAGTGGGCGGTATCATGATCTCCGCGGCGTTGACCTCGTTCCTGACCGGTATTACCGAGCCGATCGAGTTCTCCTTCATGTTCGTGGCGCCGATCCTGTACATCATCCACGCGATTCTGGCTGGTCTGGCATTCCCGATCTGTATCCTGCTGGGTATGCGCGACGGTACGTCGTTCTCCCACGGTCTGATCGACTTTATCGTTCTGTCCGGTAACAGCAGCAAGCTGTGGCTGTTCCCGATTGTTGGTATCGGTTATGCGATCGTTTACTACACCATCTTCCGTGTGCTGATCAAAGCGCTGGACCTGAAAACTCCGGGTCGTGAAGATGCTACTGAAGACAGCAAAGCAGGTGCGACCGGTGAAATGGCTCCGGCTCTGGTTGCTGCATTCGGCGGTAAAGAAAACATCACTAACCTCGATGCGTGCATCACTCGTCTGCGTGTCAGCGTGGCTGACGTTGCTAAAGTGGATCAGGCTGGCCTGAAGAAACTGGGTGCGGCAGGCGTTGTGGTAGCTGGTTCCGGTGTTCAGGCTATCTTCGGGACTAAGTCCGATAACCTGAAAACTGAAATGGATGAGTACATCCGTAACAGCTAAGCAGTAAGAAGTTGGGGAGAACTAAGGCAGCCTGCGGGCTGCCTTTTTTATTGCATTAATTAGCCTGAACGCGAATCGGTGCGGTGGCAGCGAACAGCCAGGGGCGTGCTTCTGCGTTCACACGCGGGGATAGCGTCTCTCTGACCTGCTGGTGGTAATCATCAATCCACTGCTTTTCAGCTTCACTCAGCAGATGTAGCTCAACCAGGTTCAAATCAATCGGTACCAGCGTCAGCGTTGAGAAACGGCAGAAGCTTGGACGACTGTTGATAATCTCCACTTGGTTTTCAATGCGGATCCCATATTGTCCGGCCAGATAATAACCCGGTTCGATGGTGATGATATTGCCTGCGACCAGTGGCCAGGGGTTTACTTTCTTGGCAATGCGATGGGGTTGTTCATGGATAAGCAACTGGTGGCCTACGCCGTGTCCTGTTCCATGATCAAAATCCAGTCCCAGCTCCCACAATGCCCGACGGCTAAAGGCATCCAGTTGATGACCCTGAGTCCCGCTGGGAAACTGCAGTGAAATAAGCGACAAAAAGCCTTTCAACACGGCGGTGTAATGCAGGCGACGTTGTGGATCCTGTGGGCCAAACGCGAGGGTACGCGTCGTATCCGTCGTACCATTGTGGTACTGGCCACCGGAATCATTCAGATACATGGCCTGCGAGGTGATTGGCGTATTGGTTTTTTCACTGGAGTGGTAATGACACATGGCGGCATTGCTGGCAGAGGCCGAAATCGTGCTGAAACTTTGCTCGATAAATCCCGGCTGCTGCTGGCGAAATTCCAGTTGCTTTGCCTGCGCTTCCAGCTCGGTGACCGGATTGCCTGCCGCTTCGCGCAAAGGGACTTCATGGGCCAGCCAGGCAAGGAAGTTTACCCAGGCCGCGCCATCCTGTTCATGGCATTCGCGATAACCTGCCAGTTCAACGTCATTTTTTTGGGCTTTCATCAAGGTGATGGGATCGGGTGCCCATAAGACGTTGCCGCCGTGTTCTTCAATGGCAAAACGCAACGCAACCGGGGCGTAGTCTTTATCGACCAGGAAGCGCTTCCCATTAGCTAACTGCTGGCAGCGAGTCAGAAAATTCTCTTGCGGGGCCAGGGTAAGCGTATCCAGCAGTGATGCGGGGAGCTGTTGCGTTTTATTGCTATCCACGAACCATTCCAGCTCACCGCTGCGATGGAGCAGGGCAAACGAAAACGGCACTGGCACCATTGCCAGATCCGAACCGCGTACATTCAATAACCATGCAATGTTATCCGGCAGGGTAATTGCCAGCACGTCAGCCTGGTGTTGAGCGAGTTGTTCCACGACGCGGGCACGCTTTTGCGTGCTGCTTTCCCCGCTGATTTCAATGGGCATTTCACGAATGATGCCGCAGGGTGCTGCCGGACGGTCTAGCCATACCTGGTCAAAAGGATCTTGCTCAAGAGGCATCAGTTCGCAGTGGGTTGCCGACAGTGCTTCAAACTGGCTATTGACCATCAGCATTGGTTCAAAGCCGATACGTGTACCTGCTGCAACATGAGACTGCAAATAGTCGGCCAGCGGCTCATCGTGTAAATGATGAATTTCAAAATCATCCAGCGAGACTTCATTGCGAACCTGGACCTGATAGCGTCCATCGACAAACATTAACGCACGGTCGCGCAGAACCAACGCGAGGCCGGCAGAGCCGCTAAAACCGGTCAGCCAGGCCAGTTTATTGTCATGCGACGTACAATCTTCGCTTTGATGAGCATCGGCGCGTGGAACAATCATGCCATCCAGCCCCTGTGCTAACAGCAGCTTGCGCAGGGCGGAAAGAGGAGTTGAGTTGTGCATAGTTACCTTCAGGTCTTAACGGAACGGCGGTTCGTTGAACGTACGTAATTTACGGGAGTGCAGTCGATCGCCTTCAGCACGCAGACGGTCAATAGCCCGGATACCTATTTGCAGATGCTCAGAAATGGCACCTTCATAAAAACGGTTAGCCTGGCCAGGCAGTTTGATCTCACCGTGCAGCGGCTTGTCGGAAACGCACAACAGCGTGCCGTACGGAACGCGGAAACGGTATCCCTGAGCGGCGATGGTGGCGCTTTCCATATCGATAGCCACCGCGCGACTGAGGTTAAAGCGCAGCGCAGAAGCGGAATAGCGTAGCTCCCAGTTGCGATCGTCGGTGGTGACGACGGTACCGGTACGCAGGCGCTGTTTAACCTCTTCGCCGGGCATACCGCTGACTTCTTTGGTCGCGTCATACAGTGCGCGCTGCACTTCCGCGATGCTCGGAATTGGAATGTCCGGCGGCAGTACGGCATCCAGCACGTGGTCGTCACGGAGATAAGCGTGGGCCAGAACATAGTCGCCAATCGCCTGGCTTTCACGCAGTCCGCCACAGTGGCCAATCATCAGCCAGACGTCAGGACGCAGTACGGCCAGGTGATCGCAAATGGTTTTGGCGTTAGACGGGCCAACGCCGATATTGACCAGCGTGATCCCCTGACCGTCGGCGGTGATTAAATGCCAGGCGGGCATCTGGTGTTTCTTCCAGGCGAGATCGGAGATGGCTTCTTCCGGCGCTTCAGTTTCCGCGGTGATCCAGATCCCGCCCGCGCAAGACAGCGCGATATACGGGCTGTCCGGGTCGAGGATCTGGCTGCAACCCCAACGCACAAACTCATCGACGTAGCGGGTGTAGTTGGTGAACAGCACAAAAGGCTGGAAATGTTCAACCGGCGTTCCCGTGTAATGACGCAGTCGCGCCAGCGAAAAATCTACTCGTCGGGCGTCGAAGTGCGACAACGGGGAGAATTCCGCCGGATGATAGGTTCCGTCGGCTGTTTCATCGCCAATCTGTGACAGCTCGGTTGTGGGGAAATGGCGCGTTAGGCCGGCGCTCATCGAGCGGTCGAGCGTCAGTTCAGAACCGTCAATCACATACGGATAGGGAATTTCATGCTGCGACGGCTCGACGGAGATATGAGCATCATAATCCTGATACAGCAGCGTGAGTTGTTCTTCTAAATAAGGACGAAAAAGCGACGGACGGGTAATCGTGGTGGTGTAACTGCCCGCATGGGTAAAACGACCATAGGCGCGGGTTTTAGGTGGATTGGTGGCGCTGCCATCCCAGGTGACACACAGCGATGGGTAAACAAAAAGACCGTTATGGCGGGCGACTACGTCAGGGAGCGTCCCTGTTTCAATATACTTACCAATGGCGCTGCGCAGTGCTTTAACCGACTGCTCGTACAGCGCGTCCAGTTTATCCAGTGCCTGAGCCGGGGTCAGGCTGGAGCCCTTATTGTTCATGTCTGTCTCCTTGTTCCACAGATGTACTGCTCTCCCGATAGTATGTCACAGGAATGTGAAACAAAAGTCAGACGTTGAGGAAGATTGTGCGAAGACCGGACGGCCTTCGCACCCAGGCTTAACCGTGCTGCTTATCCCGCATCAGCAATGCTGTAATAGCGGAAATAAGACAACCTGCCATCAGATAAATGGCCACACTGTGCCAGTCTCCGCCGGAGAATGTCACCAGTGCAGCAGCAATAAAGGGGGTAAAACCGCCGCCAACCACGCTTGCTACCTGATAACCAACGCCTGCGCCGCTGTAGCGGTAGCTTGCACCAAACAAACCGGTAAACATAGGTTGCTGCACGCAGACCACCATATCGTGGGCAATGTTGGCCAACATAATCGCGAAGAATACGATCCAGAAAATGGATTGCGCTTCCAACGCCATAAAGAACGGGAAGGCGCTCAGCGTACCGACCAGAGCACCGGTAATGTAGACGCGCCGACGACCAAAGCGGTCAGCAAGCCAGGCAAAGCAGGGGATGGTCAGACAGCTCAGCCCACCTACCAACAAGCCGATATTCAGAAACAGTTCGCGAGGTAGGCCCAGATTCTGCGTGGAGTAATTAAGGGCAAACGCGGTGACGATATACATCGTCAGCAATTCGCACAGGCGAAGGGCGATAATTTTCAAGAACGCGCCCGGATGACGGATTAATGCTTCGACCACCGGTAGCCGCTTTTTCTCTGGTTGCGGTGCCTGCTGCTGCTGTTCGAATTCGGCCGATTCATCCATTCGGTTACGCATCCACAACGCGCCCAATACCAGTACGATGCTGAACAGGAATGGAATACGCCAGCCCCAACTCAGGAACTGCTCATCGGTGGTTTGCGAGCTAATCAGCGAGACCAGACCGGTAGAAAGCAGTAGCCCGACGCCATAACCGACCTGAACGCCGCTGCTGTAGAAGGCTTTTTTATTTTTCGGTGCGCTTTCGACCGAGAGCAACGCCGCGCCGCCCCATTCACCGCCAACGGCGAATCCCTGAATAGCACGCAGCGTCACCAGCAGAACGGGAGCCCACCAGCCAATGGCGTCAAAGGAAGGAATGATCCCTATCAGTGCAGTGGCGATCCCCATCATCCAGACGGTGAGCATCAGCATACGTTTACGACCCAGGCGATCGCCGAAGTGGCCGAAGATCACCCCGCCTAACGGACGGAACAAAAATCCGACGCCAAAGGTGGCGAATGCAGCAAGCGTCCCCATCGCCGGGCTGACCTGCGGGAAGAACTCGCGGTTAAAGACCAGTGCGGCAGTGATGCCATAAAGCAGAAAATCATACCAGTCGACCACGGCTCCCGCGAAGCTACCAAGCGCAGCGCGTCGGGCGCGGTTAAGCGAAGAGGCGTCCTGTTGGGGACCCGTGGAGGTGAGGGAGGAATCCATAGTTATCCTGTCTGTACTGTTTTTTAGTTATTAGTATTTGAGTTGGGTTACACACATTGCAGTCGCAATATTAACGACCGTTATGAGATTACCGCGACAGACGGGAAGTGAAAACGATTATCTCCCTCATCTGATGGCAACATGAAAAATAAGACGAATGAGAAAACAGAAAAGCAAAAAAACTGCTCGAAAGCAGGGTGTTCAAAAATTGGTGCCTTTTGTTCAAAGTGTGCGCAGTAGATGCGGTAGCCCAGCGCATTAAGCAACATCGCGTCGGCCGGTGTGGCTTCACGGATTTGTAATGTCATGAATGATTTCCGTCCTGGTAATAAATTGGCGATTACTGAACCATATCAAAACTGTCAGTGATACAGTGGTATGCGAACATTTCAGAGGTTTATCAGTATGAAGATTGTTTTTATCCCTGCGTTGATCGTAGTCCTGATTGATAAAGAACAGGACATGGGACGGGAATTGACCCGCGATGAGGTTGAGTCCATCCGCGATGGCGCTACAGCCATCCGCCTGCCAGCCGAAGCAGCCGAGGATATAATCAGAGAGCGTGGCTACCGCGATATTGATCCTGAGAATGTCTGGCGCGAGTGGCAGGCGTATAAAGCTGACTGAATGTTGATGGGAACACGCTGCTTAAATGGCACATGAAAATTGTGCACTTACATGGATGCGTTTACTCCGCACCTGGTGTGGTGCTGAGGGGCAACTTTGAGCGACATACAGTCAGTGAGTTTTGAATAAAATTTAACGGCTAAATCGACGCCCCGTGATTTTTGTAATCGGGGCATTTTTATCTTCAGAACCTATTAACTCCAGCCTTGTTTACTACGACGGATATAAGGTAATACGGATAATAAGGCCATAACCGCTAATACCATTCCAATCCATAAAGCTGAACGCAAACCGAATCCAGATGAAATTGCCATTCCACCTAAATAAGAACCGCCACCTAATCCAATATTGATAACGGAAGTATGAACGGCATTGACCATTGGTCCTGGATGTGCCACGCTGACAATTCTTGCCATCATTGCCGGATTCATTGGCACGCCTGACAAACCGATGAGTATGACAGCCAGAATAGCAATAATCTGATATTGAACAAATAGTGCCATGCCGAGCAAAGAAATACTCAATGTTGTTAAGCCGACAACCATAACAGCTAAACTATGGCGATATGCAAGACGTCCCGTTACCATATTACCGATGATATTGGCTAGCCCATAAAGCATTAGAATGAAGGGGACCGTCTGCATTGTAAATTCACTGACATCAGTCAGCACGGGAACAAAAAAAATAACTGAATGCCGCAAAACTTGCGCCCAAAATCAAACAGCTGGTTGCACAGGCTTTCCAATAGGCTTTATTTTTAAATGCCTTAATCTCTTCAGCCATCTTAATAGCACTGCCGCCGCTCATATGTGGCAATAATCGTACTAATGCTAACAGGCATATGAAAACCAGGATCGCGACCAGCCCAAAACTCATTTTCCAGCCCCATTGCTGGTCAATGATTGTCGCGATAGGTACACCAAAGACATTGGATACCATAAAACCTGCTATCACTATTGATGCGGCACGAGGGCGATTTTCTACAGATACAAGAGCCATACTTGTCGCGAGTGAAAGACTTAAACACCCTGCACACAAAATTCCTGTCATGATTCGAATAGCAACTAACACATTGTAATCGGAGACAAAGACGCTTAATCCTTGTACGATAACATATAACCCTAACAGCCATAATAACGTTGAACGATAGGGTGCTTTAAATTTAAGAAAGGCGTAGGTTAATACAGGGCCACCTAGCATTACACCGAATGCATAATATGAAATCAAATGCCCAACTTCGCCGACTGTAACACCAAATGCTTCAGATAGCGTGGTCATCATACCCGCTACCATTAACTCTGCTGTACCTAATGAAAAAATGGCTAACCCTAAAATATATACGACTAATGGCATGGTTTTTTATTTTCTCCTTGTATTGGAATGATCGTTACAAAAATGAATGCAAGTAGACAATGAAGTTTTGCGTTTTTTTATAAATTGATTAACAGACCAGCGACGACATCTTCGAGGATTTTTCTATCTGAAATGTTTTTATTCAGCACACGTAAACCGTAATAGCCTGCCATAAAGCCTCTCGCCATTTCGACGGCTGATGCTTTATTGTTTAGTTCGCCGCTTTGTTGACCTTCAATGAATACCGCCACCAGCATTTGTTCTAAATGCTGACGATACTCATTATTCAGGTTTGCAACGGCTTCATCTTTACTGCCCATCTCCAGGGCTGAAAATAAGACCATCGCATCATGCTGCTCTGGCTGAGAAAGATCTTCGGCAATACCCCAGAGCAGAAGGGTATGCAATCGCTCTTTTACCAGACCTGATTGTGTGAGTATTGCTAACTGTGCTGACATAGTTTGTTCATGGCTGCGCAACAAAGCTTGCTCGTACAGGGCTTGCTTGCTTCCAAAGGCATTGTATAGGCTTCCCCGCCCTAATCCCGTACCATTGCATAAATCTTGCGCAGAGGTGCCTGCATAACCATTGGCGCTGAAAACAGCGACGGCAGCATCAATGACATCCTGATCTTCGAACTTTCGTGGACGACCTGGAAAGGCTGGTTTTTCAGCACTCATAGGGATGTGGGACTTGAAATGAGTTGAGGCGGCATAGTATTGATTATGGAACGATCAGTCAAATAATTCTCATAAAAAAATCAGCGGTGACGCGCAGACAGATTTTCTTATGAATTGCTATGCGTTTCTGTAGAGGGATGTGTGGATTTTATCCTTTCCAGAATAGTACATTGATAAAACAGCTACCACGCGTAATGGTTAATCATCATACCTGAATCTACCGTATTCTAGTGAACATACAATGTCCAACGTCCCCCTTCGATTAAGGATAGCGTTGCATCGACCGATTGAACTCACAGGGAAGAGTGAAGTCATCGCAGCACGAGTGATATGACGGCGACCCAGGCTGTGTCATCTACCTCACTACACACATCGGCCTGCCAGATACTGGTTCGGGGTGTATCTCCGTATCCACGCTGAATACGGTTCTCAGCAATTCGGAGGTCATCACCTCTTCTGGTGTGCCTTGCGCCATAACATGTCCGTTCGCCATGACCACCAGATGATCGCAGTACCGGCTGGCCTGATTAAGGTCGTGCAGCACGGCGACCACCGTTTTCCCCTGAGCCCGGAGCTCGCCCATCAGCCGCATCAGTTCCACCTGGTGATTGATATCGAGATAGGTGGTTGGCTCATCGAGTAGTACAACAGACGTATCCTGCGCCAGGACCATCGCCAGAAATGCGCGCTGTCGCTGACCGCCTGAAAGATCGGTTAGCCGTCGGTCGGCAAGATGTTGGATCCGGGTCTGGCTCATAGCGTCATAGACCCGCGCATTGTCTTCAACGCAGAGACGCCCCCAGAGTGACAACCACGGGCTGCGACCGTACGAAACAAGTTCCTGGACGGTGATCCCCTCGGGAGTTAAATGGTGCTGGGGCAACAGTGCCAGCCTGCGGGCTAGCTGGCGTGATGAGAGCGTATTGATGGCACTATCGCCGAGAAATACGCCACCGGACTGCGGCGTTAACAGTCGTGAAAAACAGTTTAACAACGTTGATTTCCCGCAGCCGTTAGGGCCGAGCAGGGCGGTTGTCTTACCCGCTGGCAGGGCGAGTGAAACGCCATCAAGCACCTTGTTTGTACCGTAACAGACCGTCAGATTTTCAGTTCGTAATGTCATTTATCGCATTCTCACAAGCAGCCAGACAAACCACGGTGCACCGATAATGGCGGTCAGCACGCCAGCCGGAAGCTCCAGCGGGGGATGAATAATTCGCGCCAGCAGGTCGGCAACCACCAGCAGCAACGCACCTGCCATGGCTGAAACGGGCAGCAGCCAGCGGTGACGTCCACCGGTAATGCTGCGCACCATATGCGGCACCACAAGACCAATAAAGCTAATTGGGCCGCAGACGGCCACGCCGGTCGATGTCATGGCGACGGCCAGTAGCAAAGCCTGGAGCCGAATACGCGGCACCGACACACCGAGCGTGGTGGCGCGCGCATCACCCAATGCCAGGAGGTCAAGATCGCGGCAAAAACGCAGGCTCAGCGGCAGAAATAAAATCAGCAGCGGGGCGGCTATTTTCACAAAGCTCCAGTCACGGCCCCATAAGCTGCCGGTCAGCCACAGCAGGGCGCTGTTCACATCCTGCGGACGCGAAAGCATCAGATAATCCGTCAGACTGGCCCAGCAGGCAGAAAGCGCAACACCCGTGAGCGCCAGCTTCATCGGCTGGCTGGTGTTCGCCAGTATTCTCAGCAGGATCAGGCCCGCCATGCCACCGGCAAAGGCCAGCAGCGGCAGAGCAATTACCGGTAGTGACGGCAAGAGAAGCAGTGCTCCCACAGAGGCCAGGCTGGCGGCATGGTTTACGCCGAGAATATCCGGTGATGCCAGAGGGTTACGCACGATCCCCTGCACCAGAACGCCTGCCACCGCGAGGGCGGCACCGACAAGCAGCGCCAGCAACAGTCGCGGCAGGCGGTACGCCGTTAACACGTAATGATATTCGCGCCCGGTCTGCCAGTCGGTCATCAGGGCACGCCAGGGAACGGCGATCACCCCCATTTGCAATGACAGAGTCGAAAATCCTGCCAGCGCGAGGGCGATGAAAATGACTATCGCAATTTTCATCCACGCCTCCTGACCAGCCAGACAAAACAGGGGGCACCAATCAGCGCCACTACTGCTCCTGCGGGCAATTCGCCAGGGAAGGCCAGCGCTCGGGCCAGAACATCAGCCAGCAGCAGCAGTGTGGCGCCCATAAGCATGCTCATTGGCAGGACCTTGCGCTGATCGAATCCCACCCAGAAGCGAGCCAGATGCGGCATCAGCAGACCGATAAACGCTACCGGGCCTGCCACGCTGACGCAGGTACCGACCAGAAGCAGCACCAGAATATTGATGATCAAACGTAGCTTCGGCAGATTCACCCCCAGCGTGCGGGCGGTGCTGTCACTGACGTTAAGCAGGTTCAGTTGATTAGCCAGCAGCAACACCACCGGTACAGCAACCGCCACCATCGGGAAAATCTGCCAGAACTCCTGCCAACGTGCGTGGGAAACGCCTCCCGCGAGCCAGTAAAAAATGCCGTAAGCGTGATCTTCCGTCAGCAGCAGAGTGATGCGGGTTAGGGCCATACAGAAAGCCGAGAACGCGATGCCCGCCAGGATCAGTTTGTTTCTGTCCTGGGTGTGGCGAAATCCACCGCCTGCGGTCATCACCAGCAGCCAGCTTACGCCGCCACCGCAGGCGGCGATAAAAGCGATAGAGTAACCCGCAACGGGCACAGGGCTGATGGCGCTGGTAAGCGCCATTGCCAGCGCCGCACCGCTGTTAATACCGAGCAGTGAAGGGGAGCCATTGAATTATGCGTCAGGGTCTGCAGCAGCGTTCCCGCGAGAGCCAGGCTTGCGCCGATCAAGATGGCGACCAGGCTTCGCGGCAGACGAAGGTTTTGCACCAGTGCTTTCGCAAGCGTTGGCGCATGGCCCGGTAGCAGGGCGTGAATAGCATCAACGCCAGAAACAGGAATGGCCGAGTAGCAAAACAGACTCAGCCAGAAGATAGCGATAAGCGCGACAAGGGGAAGCCCCCACTGTATCGCTGGATGTTTGAAAACTGTCATTTCACATCGGATAAAGGCTGGTGGTGAAAGATTTTTACCGTGTCTCTGGCAATGCGTTCGGCCGCGAAAATGCCGCGCATTCGCGCCCAGGCGTTACTGTTGACCGATGCCGCCTGCTGTTTTTGCGCCGCAGTTAACATCTGCCACAGCGGGTCTTGCTGCCAGCGTTTCACGATGCTCTCTTCGCGATAGTGCGCGACCAACAGCCATGCAGGATCGAGCGCCAGCAGCTGTTCCAGACCGATGGACGGCATAGACGCACCCGCCATCGCCGCAGGCACCGTCAGACCCAGAGCGGTCAGGACGCCCCCGGTCCATGTCTCCTGCGTATGCAGGTTGAACTGCTGCTCCCGGGAGGTACCAAACACCACCATCGCTCCTTTTGGCAGTTGGCTGGCCCACGCTGACATCTGTTGTTTATGTTGCGCCAGGCGTGACTGCATCTGTGTCTTTTTGCCAACAACTTCGCCAATGATGGCCGCAGACTGCAGATTTTCAGTGTAGGTTTCATTGCGGGACTTAAGCAGCAGCACCGGTGCGATTTGCTGTAAGGCGCTGTAAATACCCGCATGGCGGCTGCTGTCGGCAATGATCAGATCCGGTTTCAGCGCGCTGATGGCTTCTAAACTCGGCTGCGCGCGCGTGCCAACGGACTGCCACGGCTTCAGATGCGCACGAACCTCTGGAAGAATGCGCGTGGCATCGTTATCGTCGGCAATGCCGACCGGACTGACATCGACGGCGGCCAGTGCGTCCGCGAACGACAGTTCCAGCACCACTATCCGTTGTGGCGTTTTATCAAGCGTAAAGGTGCCATGTTCGTCCTGAACCGTGGCGGCAAAAGCATGGCCGGTAAGCAGCAGAGCGGCGAATAGCGTGCGTAGTTGTATGAACATATGAATTGCCTGTGTCGGGTGGCGCTTCGCTTATCCGACCTACAAAAACAGCATGCAGGCCGGGTAAACGGGGTTTAGAACTTCAACGAACCCTGCATATACAGCGTGCGCGGCTGGCCTGCGTAGATGCCTTTGTTGTTGTCGTCGTAAGAGCGGGTGAAATACTCTTGGTCGAAGATATTTTTCACGCCGAACGCCAGGTTCAGATCTGCCATCTGCGGGCCAAAGTCATAAGCTACGCGTGCCCCCCAGAGCATAAAGCCAGGAATTCGACCGGTACTGCCGTCAGTGCTCTCTTTAACGGTGTTGGCGTTATCCGCAAACTGGCTGGACTGGAAATCGCTGTTCAGGTTGAAGGTCCAGCTACCCGGCTTATAGTCCACGCCCAACGTGCCTTTGTGTTTCGGTGAGAACGGCACCTGATTGCCATAGGTATCGCCTTTCTCGCGAATCTCAGCGTTCACATACGCATAGCTTGCGTAGACTGAAACGTTGTCGAGCGTTGGCGTCAATGTGCCGAGATCATAGCGAGCCTGAGTTTCCAGTCCGGTATGGCGCGTTTTACCGCGTGCGGTAACGGTGTCGTTGGTTTGGTTAGAATCGTACTGATTATTAAAGTTAATCAGGAACAGCCCCATTTCCGCCGTCAGCGCGCCATCGTCGTATCGGGTTCCGAGCTCCCAGGTTCGCGCTTTTTCCGGTTCCACATTGCCGCTTTGCACAGCCTTGCCAATTTGGCTGTACTGTACGGTGCCGAATGAGCCTTCAGTGTTTGCATAAAGATTCCAGCTGTCAGTCAGGTGATAGAGCACGTTTATCGCCGGAAGTGGGGCGTTGTAGCTCACTTCCTCATGTGTGCCTTTGATGGCGTTGTTCTGGTATGACTCGATATGTTCAAAGCGCATACCCGGTGTGATAGTCCAGTTGCCAATGTCGATTTTGTCATCCAGATACCAGGCGTGCGCTTCGGTGCCGGAACGAGTGTCGCGATCGTAAGGGCTGGCGCTGGACGGCAGTTGTCCGCTGCTGGTGGCGGTGTAGTAACGCATTTCATGCGTCGACTCGCTCACATAGCGGTATCCCACGCCCACTTCGTGCGCGGAAGGACCCACCATAAAGCTCTGGCTGTAGCGTGGTTCAATGCCGCGTACCCAGTAGTTGCGCGGTGAAAGGGTGAGGCGTTTGCCCTGTTCCAGGTAGCCGCTGCGCAGGGTTTCAGTGTAGAAGCCCTGAATATTGAATTTATGCTGGCTGTCCGGCTGGAACTGATAGCCGAGGCTTGCCAGCTTGCGGCGCCCCCAGAAGCGATCGTAAGGGCGCGTGGATTGCCAGCGGTCGGCGTTGTAATCCGCGCGAGACAGGCCGCCGGGCATGTCGGCTTCACCGTCGTAGTATTGCAACAGGCTGTTGAAGGTATGCACTTCGTTTGGCGCATATTTGCTTTTCAGCATCAGGTCGTCGATGCGGGTCGCGCTGTGTTCGCGCCAGTCGCTTCCACGAGTGCCGGAGTAAAGCAGGGCGGTACCAAAACCGTTATCCGCCGTGCCGCCCACCATCAGGTTGTGTGTTTCTTTTGGGTTATTTTGTGAAGATGTTGGGCTAAGCTGGCCTTCCACGCCGGCTTCGATGCCGAAGTCTTGCGGAATAGCGCGGGTAACAAAGTTCACCACGCCGCCCACGCTCTGTGGCCCGTAACGCACCGCGCCACCGCCGCGAACCACATCGATGGCGTCCATATTTCCGAGTGAGACGGGCGCCAGCGAAAGCTGCGGCTGGCCGTAAGGGGCAAACGGCACGGGAATACCGTCCATCAGCACCGTTGAACGACTGGCCAGGCGCGGGTTCAGGCCGCGAATACCAAAGTTCATCGCCAGATCGTGGCTACCGGTGCCGTTGTTTTCTGGGGCGGTAACGCCAGGAATGCGGTTCAGTACCTCGCGCATGGATGTTGCGCCTGTTTTGGCGAAATCCTCGCGGCGGATAACGTCACGTGCGCCAGCATGTTCGAATACGTCGTTTTCGCGCGCATCCCCCAGCCAGTCACCCACCACGGTCAGGGCATCTTCTTGCGGTGTTGGTGCGGACTCCAGTGTCCAGCTGTTATTACCCAGCGGTTTCACCTGCAGGCCGCTGCCGTTCAGCAGGTGTTGCAGACCGGTTTCGACGTCGTAGTCACCGTGAAGACCGTTACTCTGTTTGCCGCGCGTCAGGCTAGCGTCAACCGACAGGGTAATTCCGCTGAGCGCGGCATACTGATTAAGGGCTTTGTCGAGCGAACCCGGTGCGATATCAACCTGTGCTGCGAAGGCGGATAACGACAACCCGGCCAGCGGCAGCAGGCTCAGGCGAACGGCGTTAACCAAAGGTGTTGTTTTGCGAAAAACGCGTAAAGGCGTCATACCTTCTCCATCATCATTTTTGTTGTGTTCATCTATGAGTCGAATGAGAAGGGGAAAAAGGACAATCGAAATGAGAATTATTTTTCTTACAATGCAGAAATATTTACCCAGTATCGCGTAACTGACTGAATTTTCACTGGAAGAGTCTTGGCGATAATATCCAGGATTGCATCGGTATTCTTCAGCGGGAAAGTGCCACTCAGGCGTAACCCGGCCACCGCCGGATCGCAGCGCAGCACGCCGTTGCGATAACGGCTCAGCGTGGCAATCACGTCACCCAAAGGTTTATCGCTGAAGCTCAGAATCCCCTGCGTCCAGGCGGCGCTTTCATCATCCGCTGAGGCTATTGCACCAAATTCAGACGCGCTAAACTGCAGGCTCTCGCCAGCGCTGACGATGCGTTTTTCCTGCGGACGGTTTGCGAGTAAAACTTCAACAGCGTGTTGTTGAACGACAACGCGTGTGACGTTGTCCTGCTGATAGACGGTAAATTCTGTGCCTAATGCGGTGAGCTGGCCCTGGCGGGTCACAACGCGGAAAGGTCTCTGCTGCGCGTCTTTTGCAGTAGTAATAGCAATTTCGCCGTACCAGAGATGGACAGCGCGTTGACGCGTATCAAAACGAACGTCCGCGGCGCTTTGTGTGTTGAGCGTCAGCAGCGAGCCATCTTCCAGCCGCTGATGGCTGACCGCGCCTTTGGCGGTGCGGTAATCCGCGCGCAGACCTTCACCGGCTTCAGATTGCCAGAGCTGCCAGCCGCCGCCCACGCCGAGCAGCAGCAGTAGCCCTTTCATGACATGACGACGGGTAAGGCGCGTATCGTGCAGCGCCCGGCTGGCGACATCACCCGGTACGCGGCTGAGCTGGCTGCGCAGATTTTCAACCTGTTGCCAGGCCCACTGATGATCTTTGTCCTCTTCGTACCATTGTTGCCAGCGCGCCTCCTGCTGTGGGCTGACACGTTCGCCGCTCAATACAGCATACCAGTGTGATGCCGAGCGCAATGCATGGCGGCGAGAATCGGTGATAGAGGCATTCACAGGCCGTGCTCCAGACGAAACAGCAGACAATGTTCGATAGCCTTTGCCATATATTTTTTCACCAAGCTGACGGAGATACCGAGCTTCAGCGCGATCTCGCTGTATGTCAGACCATCCAGTTGCGAAAGCAGAAACGCTTCGCGTGTTTTTCCGTTCAGCCCGTCAAGCATGCTGTCGATGAGTTGCAGGGTTTCGAGCTGGCTCTCGCGTTCCTCGGGCGAAGGCGCGAGCGCCTCTGGCATAAGCGCCAGCATCTCCAGATAGGCTTTTTCCAGCGCGTTTCGACGAAACAGGTCGACCATCACCCGTTTAGCGAGAGTGCACAGAAAGGAGCGCGGATCGCGGATCGTCGAGAGCGAGTCGCTGCCCATTACCCGTAGAAAAGTGTCCTGGGCAATGTCATCTGCATCAAAGGCGGACTGGAGTTTGCGCGTCAGCCAGCTTTTCAGCCAGCCGTGATGTGCGCCATAAAGCGACTCGAGCGTAAAGGAAGCAGTGGTAGTGGCGTGGTCAGACATGCGGAATGTATCAAAAGTTAATTATCACGCGATCATAGTAATATGAGAATGGTTATCATTACAATTGGAAATATAATTGTATTACGTTGAACTTCTTAATGCGTTGTTATTTATAAAAATGTTCTGAGGTGGATATAGGAATGGGAAGAGGGAGTCTGCTTCTGGCATGTGACGGTTGGAATGACATCTGACCATGCCTGCTGTGAGCGTGGAGCAGCTGTTACTTTTCGGGAAAAGGTGAGTTGCGGATCAGGAAATGCTCAATCGAGTCGATTAAACCGGGAGCTAAGGGGAGCGCGGGTTCAGCGTATGATGCGATATTCGCTTTGCGATCGTCCGAAGTCACCTCTTTCATAACATGGTTCATATTGGGCAGTATAACCAGGGACACTTGAGGATTCGCGGCCTTAAGCAGTCTTGCATCAGTTTCTTCCACCTGGAGGTCGCGTTGCCCTTGTAGCACTAACACGGGGTTGGAGATACTCGAAATGAGATGACCCGGATTATATGAAAATGCATTGATCAAAAACCCCTGAACCGCAGGATTAAAGATACTTTGCAGTGCTGGGTGAATATTCGTAATATCGACTCGCCGCCGATGCTCCAGAGCATCAATTATCGGCAGCGCCTGCTTTAATAGAATTTCATTTTCCGGATTAGCGTTAAGTTGCCCCCTCAACACCTCGCCCATCGGCCTCCCAGGCGTTGCGATAAGAACCACACCGCACACATTCTCTTCTTGAGCCGAGGCAAGTGCGACTACACCCCCTTCGCTGTGTCCTAAAACCCAAACACAGGGAGTGTGCATGTGACGTCTAAGCACGTCTACCCAGGATCGAATGTCGTCAACATAGTCAGCAATCGTCACCGCGTTGGCATCCTCTACGGCCATTGCGCTAGCGAACATTCCACGTTTGTCGATACGAAGCGTCGCAAAGCCTTTAGCCGCCAGGCCTTCAGCAAGAAGTCGGTAAGGCGATGCATTCACTCCAAGCGGGTTGTTTCCATCCCGATCGGTCGGCCCTGAGCCAGGAACGATAAGAACAACGGCTGTTGGTTTTGAATTCGGGGTGAGTAACGTGCCTTTTAAAGGCCCTTTTGGTCCAGCGGCATCCAGGACAGTTTCGGAAAAGGTCACTGGTACTGCCGCCAGACTCACAAATGGGCAGGCGCCCAAAAGGGCAATTGAGGCGGCAATATTCATCGGAGATGTTCCTGTAAAATTCAGCGTAGCCGTCAATTTATATTATAAATATGGCCTGCTCTCCATTGATTAATACATCAGCGGCGATAGAAAAGTCCGCTGTGAGCGAGGAGCGGACGTTCTCATAGGCCCTTTTCCGACCGCTCTGTACGGCACCCACTTTCCCCCCTGCCCGCCAGTGCTTATCTACTCCCGCGGAAAGGGGATTAATGATGACCCCTTGTTATTAAGGAATTTATGCTATGGCTGCGATGCTTTTGCACCAAAGCTGAATGTAACTTTTTCGGCATTTTTATCATTTTTTCTCTCATGCTCAAGTATTTGTGCAGCTTCCATTTCTCCAATTGTGCCTTTTACTGGTTCACCATCAATAAGATATTTTACTAAGCTTTTATCCGCATCGTCACACGCTTCGCTTAATTTAAAGAAACGATAAGGGATAATATTTATGGCAACACTCTGTTCAGTGGATAACGTTTCCACTGACGCATTTGCATATCCTTCCAGATTAGACTTGAGGGACAAGTAAAGCCTCCAGCATTTTTCGATTTTATTCGCAGCATCGACATCGCTTCTTGATATTAACATTATAGAATCCTGAGAGATTGACAGCTTTGGTGTGTCATCGTCCATCAAAGTAGTGAGCCTTACCCGCTGGGCCTCACGGTTGTCTTCCGGATTGCTTTTAATGTATTCATTCAGTCCATTCAGGAGCAAGTAAGACATTCTGGAGTGTATTACAAGCGCCCTGATACTACCTCCAATTGACTGAATGGCAACTGCCGCGGCATCGTTATCCAGCTTTTCAGCGCGTTTATTTGCCGTGTAAGAAAAAAAGGTGGCAACGAGTGAAATAATTATTGCAAAAATTGCAATGATATCGGATGGCTTAATGCGGTTTCTTCTCGCACGACTCATACTGTCCTCTGCTTGGCTGAAATCTAAAGAGCCTATTAAATTAACGCGTTTGCCCCTTGATCTGAAGGGAAAGGCTTAGCAACAGAGATGAATAACTGCAATGCGGGTGACATGTTCCCCGTAAATCAACACAAGCTGATGATAGCAATGTCCGCTCCAGGCACGGAGCGGATGGTAAGCATGATCTTTAGAACCGCTGTGAGCGAGGAGCGGAAGTTAGCCTCGCAAGCACAAAAGCAGTCTGTCGGAAGCTCTATAAAAGTGAATGGTTCGTTTTGCAGGGATACTTACATGAGGAGCTCAATTTAATGTTTTCAATTGAATTGCAGAACTAACGTTTTCTATAGTGTCTGCTAAGTATTCATTGGGCTAGTGACTATTCAGAGAATGGAATAGTGTTAATCAGTCAATAATTAAAAGTTATGAGTTGTTTTTTTAAAATACGACAAAAGTTAATGTACCCAACAATATTTCATTTATAAAGTATAAATTAAGGCTGGTTTCTTTAATGTTTTATGTGAGTTTGATTGTTATCATGAGTGTTAAAATACTTTGAAATACAATTGCATAAATTACTATTTTGGTTTGGGAAATAACGTACAAAGTTTAGATGCTGCTTATTGATTAACACATTACTAAAAAAGAACTGGGGGTAATATGAGTTCACAAGTTCCCGGTACATTCAAAGCCCTGTTGGAGGAAGTTACCCGTCTGAGAGTGTATGGTGCAAGCGCATTATATCGTCGCATACGCTCATTGGTGGCAGAGTTCGCGCGAGCTGAAGCTGAAAACTCCTTAGAAAGCGTTGATCTGGACCCTAGACGGCGACCTTGTAACGAAATACCTCCTGGTCCACTTGATAAGCCTTGGAAATCTTTAACATTTGATGAAGTTGCCTTAGAAGTTCAGTTAGAAGATGCTCGGCGTACAGTTTTTTTAGATCCAAAAGAGGCAGCTATAGCAGCATTGGCAACTTTTTTGTCTGGCCAACTCCAGAACCTTGAGTTCCGCGACCCCGAAGGTGGTGTTCCATTGAATGAATTAGAGGAGATTGCACGAAAAACTCTTGTTGGTAAAGTGCCAATTATAAGTATCAATCCTCATATGGCTTCATCTATGCAGGAAGTTGTACACTCGTTACGTTATTTGGCCGATTCACTTGAGTCATCAACAGGAGCGGATATTCTTGCAAGAACCTATCAGTTTTCCGGCAATGCTGTAAGTTTGGAGGGTACTTGTTCATTTGAACGGAAAGAGCAAATTGGTAGTCGGTGGACAAAGAATGGAACTGTGCTTGAATATCATTTCAGAGATATTTATAAATGCCTGACACGCGATCCATGCTGTGGTAACCCTAGCTATCATTATGAATATCAGAATGATAGATGGGAGGTTGTTTGGCAAGGGTCAGAAAATCCAGGCAACGTTCCTCCTGTGAATCCACCAAACTATGAGTCTTCTCCTTGGAGAAATCGCCTGCCATTATTCACTGATTCTTCTCTTGGAACACAAACTTCAGATTACGGCTGGAGGACAATAGATGGTACGCCTAAATTTCATGCTGGTATTGACATTGCCGCCCCAGCGTCATCAAACGTCCAATCAAATATTGAAGGTACTGTTGCTTGGATAAATCAAAGTGGTAGTGCAGAAGAACCTCAGAGTCGTGGAGTCATCATTCGCGATAATAATAATATTACATATACATTTTGGCATGTTACTCCGAGCGCAACTCTTAAAGTCGGTGACTCAATCTCTAAAGGAGATCGCATTGGTGGTCTATATGACTGGGGTACACGGACACATCTACACTATGCAGAACATGCCCCCCCGGAGGGTAAATGGGAACAACGCAATAATTCAAACTCACGTGACCCACTTCCGTAGAGATTATTAGCATGAAACGAAAATACATGTACTATATGATTCTTTTTTTTGCTGCACATATTATTTCTGGATGCAATTGGGTTAGAGAGCAACTAGTACCTACAAGCTATATAAAAAGTAAAATCGATCCAGATTTTGTACGTACATCATATTTTATTGGAAAAACATGCTTGGGTACTAACCCTGCAGATCAGATGGTATTAGTCGGCAATATCTGTGTTGATCGCTATGAGGCATCACTTTGGACAGCTTTAAAAGATGGGAAGCAAATTATGAACCCCAAAACAGCGTGTAATATTAATGGTTCAGATTGCATAGGAAAAATTTTTGCTCTTAGCATTAATCATGTTAGCCCATCTTCAAATATAACATGGTTTCAGGCTTCTGCTGCATGTGCATCATCAGGAAAACGGCTGCTGACAAATTCAGAATGGCAGGCAGCTGCTTTAGGGACGAATGATAACTCAACTAACTGTAATATTTCTGGAAGTGCTGCAAGCATTACTGGAAAAAATCAATGCGTTTCTTCAACAGGTATAGAAAACATGATCGGAAGCTTATCAGAATGGGTTGCTGACTGGAGTCAAAGTAACAGCCGAAACGACGGAGGAGAATTCAGCCGAGCTGAGTTTGGGGAGGATAAAGTTGCTGGCATTGACGAAGCATCTCCGGAATCATTTCGATTACCTGCCGCATTTTTACGTGGCGGAAGCTTTGAGGATAAAAAAGGAGCTGGGATGTTTACAATTGACGTTCAGAACGCCCCAGTTAGAGCTAGAGAGACAATTGGGTTTCGTTGTGCTCGTTAGTTAACTGGCCGCTCTACACCTATAGTTCAACGCGACACCTTGTCACAATGACCGCTGCTGGCACGCAACGGACAGGCTACGTGGTCATTGGGTCTGCTTTAAGCGAGGAGCGGACATCGCAGAGACATTAGAATACTGAGCGGCTATGTATTTCTCTTCAATTACAAATCAACCGCTAATGCAATACGACTATGGTATCTGGTTCGCTGTAATCAATTCGATACCAGCATCATGCATTGCTGTGAAAGCCGCCTCTTGATCGATTATTTGTTCAGGTAACATAAAACCAGTCAATGGGCTTTTAAGTAGGGCTTCAATAACGATGATAACGCCCAGGGCTGTGAAATGTGCCTGCCCTTGTGGGTCAGAGGCGATAATTCGTTTGGACTCTGAAGCACCTGAAACGTTAACACCCTGTATATCAACATACAACTCAACCGAGGCTTGGGTAGCCTTTCTCTTACCCTCGGAAGTCCCCATGGCAACATCCAACCTTATATTGTCGGCACATGTCATTGCCGCAATAGCACTGATATCTAAAATACCAAACGGAGTGGTCTCGACAAATTCACCACTGATAAGGCAAATTTGACTCTGCTCAGCAGTATAACCCCAGACACCATCTTTCCGGATAAATGCAGGAGCTATTCCCTGATTAAGTTCAATTTCAGTAACTTTGCCAATAGGGTCTTCCGGATCATGCAATGCAGTTAGCTGTACGCTTTTCACCGAATTAAACTGGCTGGCAAGTTTATCAACCAGCGGTAAAAATATTCCCGCCTCATAGTACCCTAATGGTACGATCGGCGAAGTTGTATGATGAAACATCGCCATGTTCAGTAGTGGTGCATAACCGTCAGCGGTCCCTAGAGTGATATCAATAAAAGCAATATTGTTGCGAATAGCATATTCACCCAATATATGTTTTGGATCGGGTACGGCGCTGATAATCAGTTGTGAAGTAGATACTAGCAGGGGAAGATCCCTGCCCTTCAAATCAAGACATACAGTCATGCTGTTTCCTAACTGAGCAGCAAGTTTTTCGCCATTTTGCGGCGAGCGGCCAGCCAGGATTAATTTTGCGTCCGGAAAACGTGCCCGTAGTTGAACGGCCAGGTTACTGCCTATCATCCCATAACCACCGGCGATAAAAATCTGCTGGATCATTTTATAATTCATCATGGTTTCTCACTTAAGCGTTGCTGATGAGGTGACTTTAGAACATAAATCAGCTTTAATTAAGCTCATTAATTTTCATGGGTTAGTGAGATTAAATCATCAATGAGTGTAAAAATTTCCGATTTTGAACCCTTTATCGCAGTAGCAACTTTTCGCAGTTTCCGATTGGCGGCAGAAGCTGCAGGCGTGACACCTTCAGCAATGAGCCACTCTATCCGTCAGCTTGAGGAGCGATTAAAGATACGATTATTTAATCGTACGACTCGCAGCGTATCTCTTACGGATGCAGGGCATAAATTATTTGAATCGCTTTCCCCGCTCTTTAATCATGCAATTGATGCCATTGAAGCAATAAATGATTATCGTGGCACCCCCATAGGTACGCTACGTATTAACGCCGTCAGACTGGGGGGGCGTTACCGACTCGCACCTATAGTCGCTGGATTTAACAAAGCCTATCCCGACGTTAGGGTGGAAATTATTCAGGATGATAATTTGGTTGATATTGTGAGTAATGAATACGACGCGGGGGTGAGGCTGAGTGATATTATTGAAATCTATCCCGCTTGGCCAACCTATTCGTTACGCCGTTGTGGCAAGCCCAGAATATTTTCACTCGCATGTCAGACCAAAGCAGCCCCAGGATCTTTTGGAACACTCCTGCATCCAGTTTCGTTATCCTGGTGGGCGCAGCTACCAGTGGCAATTTGGTCGCAATAACGAGCGAATTGAAATTAATGTGAAGGGTATGATTGAGGTAAATGACCTTGACGTTGCGCTAAGTCTGGCACTAGAGGGAGTAGGTATCAGCTATGTATTGTATGAAATGGCAGAGCCTCATATCCACAGCGGCAAACTCATTTCTATACTTGAGGAATGGCTGACAGAACTTCCCGGTTTCTATCTTTATTACTCTAATAGAAAATACGCATCCACGGCATTTAAAGTTTTTGTTGAGTATATTAAAACTCATCGTTAATACTTGTTCATTTATTGGGATGTCTGTAATAGGCATTCCCCAATTAATAGAACATATAAACGTCACTACCGTCCGCTCCTGGCACAGAACGGACGTTCTGGGTGAGTTTAAAGTCTGCTGTGAGCGAGAATCGGATATCTCAACCCATTGTGGTTCCTGTCACCAGTGACGGAAACTTTGCTCGTGCTGCTGGTTTTAGCGTTTAACTGGATGATGCGGGCACTAAAACGACGTGTGTTATTCGCCGTGACCAGCCCAGAACTATTGATATGGAGCCCGGAACGGCAAGCGCCAGGAACAAATACCTGCGGCTATTAAGAATGAAGTGTTGGCCAGACTGGAGGCCATTCTGAGCTGACGCTTTAGATGTGGAAGGCAAACTCAGAAAAGCAAAAAGCCTGCTTAGTTTCCTAAGCAGGCTTCTTAAATATGGCTCCTCTGACTGGACTCGAACCAGTGACATACGGATTAACAGTCCGCCGTTCTACCGACTGAACTACAGAGGAATCGTTTGAACGAGGCGCATATTAGCGAGGGTGGTGAGGCTTGTCAAAGGGGTAAATACATTTGTGTGTTCGTTTGCTGACAAAATCAGCAAAGCGGCGATCTTTCCGTCTTTTTATGCTTTTGCCCCATTCTGGTGCGTGTCTACCTCTTCCAGGGCAGCCTGAATGAGATACTTAGGTGTGCAGAATGATCTTCCTTCGCTTTTACTCCTGACTTTACGCGGTTTTAACCGTAAAACACCATTTTAGACGAAAGTGGCAAGCATCTTGCAATCCTGAATTCAATGACTGCCAGCACGGGTTCTGGTATTCCGACAGGAGGCAAAATGAACTTCAGACGACTGAAATATTTCGTGAAAATCGTCGATATTGGTAGCCTGACCCAGGCAGCGGAAGTGTTGCACATTGCGCAACCCGCGCTGAGCCAGCAGGTCGCTACGCTGGAAGGTGAGTTGGATCAGCAATTGCTGATTCGTACCAAGCGTGGCGTCACGCCGACGGAAGCAGGAAAAGTGTTATATACCCACGCCCGGACGATTTTACGTCAGTGCGAACAGGCGCAACTTGCGGTTAATAACGTGGGCCAGACCTTGAGTGGTCAGGTCTCTATCGGCCTTGCGCCGGGGACAGCTGCGTCATCCATTACCATGCCGTTATTACAGACGCTACGTGCTGAACTGCCTGATGTGCTGGTCTATTTGCATGAAAACAGTGGGGCAGTACTGAATGACAAGCTGCTCAGCGGGCAATTAGATATGGCAGTGCTCTATGAGCGTTCACCCGTGGCGGGCATCAGCAGTCTACCGTTGCTTAAAGAGGATCTGTACCTGGTCGGCACGCGTGAGTGCCCTGGGCAAAGCGTCGATTTAGCCGCGGTGGCGCAGATGAATTTGTTCCTGCCACGGGATTACAGCGCGGTTCGCCTGCGCGTGGATGAAGCTTTTTCGCTACGTCGCTTAACGGCTAAAGTGATTGGCGAAATTGAGTCTATCTCCACCCTAACTGCCGCCATTGCCAGTGGTATGGGCGTCACAGTGTTACCTGAGTCGGCCGCCCGTTCATTATGCAATGCGGCGAACGGCTGGATGGCGCGCATCACAACACCATCGATGAATCTGCCATTATCGTTGAACGTATCAGCCAGAGGGAGCTTATCGCCCCAGGCGCAGGCCGTGAAGGAGATCCTGTTGTCGCTGGTTAGCCGTCCGGCGCTGGAAAATCGTGAACTGCAGCTGGTCAGCTAAACCTTATTCCCACAAGGAATAAGATGCAGGTTTTTATTATTTGTTATGCCGGGCATCAGACTTTAACAATAGCGTAATGTCTGATGTGCCCGGAGCGAAACGTGAATTTCCAGCAACTTAAAATAATCCGCGAGGCGGCCCGTCAGGATTACAACCTGACAGAGGTCGCGAATATACTGTACACCTCGCAGTCTGGCGTCAGCCGACACATTCGTGAACTTGAAGATGAACTTGGTATCGAGATTTTTATCCGTCGCGGTAAACGCCTGTTGGGCATGACTGAACCGGGTAAAGCCTTGTTGGTTATCGCCGAGCGTATTCTGAATGAGGCCAGCAATGTTCGTCGACTGGCGGATCTGTTTACCAATGACACGTCCGGCGTTCTGACGATTGCCACCACGCATACCCAGGCACGCTATAGCCTGCCAGCGGTGATAAAAGCCTTTCGTGAGCTGTTCCCTGAGGTGCGTCTGGAACTTATTCAGGGCACGCCACAGGAGATTGATGTCCTGCTACAAAATGGCGGCGCAGATATCGGAATTGCCAGTGAGCGACTGAGCAGTGATCCATTGTTGGTGGCTTTTCCCTGGTTTCGTTGGCACCACAGCCTGCTTGTTCCTCACGACCATCCATTAGTGAAGGCTTCTCCGCTCACGCTGGAGTCCATCGCTCACTGGCCGTTAATTACCTATCGTCAGGGGATTACAGGGCGTTCCCGCATCGATGAGGCGTTTGCTCGCAAAGGGCTGATACCGGATATTATTCTCAGCGCCCAGGACTCGGATGTGATTAAAACCTATGTGTCGCTGGGGTTGGGGATTGGGCTGGTGGCAGAGCAATCCAGCGGCGAGCAGGAAGAGGGGACCTTAATCCGTCTGGATACCCGGCATTTATTTGATGCAAATACCGTTTGGCTGGGGCTTAAACGCGGACAGCTGCAGCGCAATTACGTCTGGCGATTCATCGAGCTATGCAATGCAGGGTTATCCGTCGATGAAATTAAGCGCCAGGCGATGGAGCCAGATGAGGCGGTGATTGATTATCAGATTTAACTACAAAAGCCCGTGAGCATACGGGCTTCTCTGACGTCGTGAATGGCGAATAGAACGCTGCGTTACCTCAATGTCTCCAGCTTCAGATCCTGCGTCGGCACCCGCGACAATATCGAACAAGACACCGCTCGTCCCGAATCCGCATAAATAAACTGAAATCCATTTCTCACTGAAAGAACATCTCGATTGGTAAACGTATAGAATTTATTACTCTGACTACGCCGGGCATCGGAAATATAAAAACTATTGTTTTCCCACAGCACGCTAACGTGCTGGAACAGATGAAATGTCACCTCCGCCCAGCCTCTGTCAGGGCAACGTAGCGTGACTCTCTCGCCGGCTATAGTACTTAGTGGAATTACTAATAAAGCGGTTAGCGCAGTTTTCAGCAGTATCGGCATGGGCAATTATGGGTCTCATTCTGATGTCATTGCACGATAAGGTACTTAACTCTGACGTTAACGAATTGGATCATAGAGACATTTTGCATAAGCAGACGGACATTCTCCCCTCGCCAGTATGGAAAAGCCTGGGTGTGGAGTGAAGCGCTCTACCCGGCAAATGGGATCGCAGAAAAGCAAAAAGCCCGCTTAGTTTCCTAAGCAGGCTTCTTAAATATGGCTCCTCTGACTGGACTCGAACCAGTGACATACGGATTAACAGTCCGCCGTTCTACCGACTGAACTACAGAGGAATCGTGTGAACGAGGCGAATATTAGCGATGCCGCTCAGCGTTGTCAAAGCCTGAATGGATAAATGCGATCGTTTGCTGAAATATTCCCCATTTCGCCGATTATTCAGACGCAACCGGCTGTTTTATACACTTTTCGCGTTCGGGGCGCGGGTATTTCCACAACCAGCGGCCGGTGACCATACGCCAGTAAAATAACGCGGCGCGTACGGCCCAGTCGAAAAACATACCTAACCAAACGCCGACAACGCCCCATCCTAATACGATACCCAGGGTGTAACCCGCGACTACGCGGCAGCCCCACATGCCCAGCATCGATACCCACATAGCAAAACGTGCATCTCGCGCACCTTTAAAGCCCGCTGGTAACACCCAGGATGCAGCCCATATCGGCATAAATGCTGCGTTGAGCCAAATCAAGATGACTATGACCTCTTTTACATCCTGATCGTGGGTATAAAATGAGGCCATCACTCCGGCGAAAGGAGCGGTTAGCCAGGCAATTGCCGTCAGGCCGATCGTCGACAGCCAGAATACATGCCGTAGCTGGATTTCAGCCTGGGCAATCTGACCATTTCCCAGACGTCTGCCGGTAATGATTGTCGACGCGGAACCTAAAGCATTCCCTGGTAGGTTGATAAGCGCGGCGATAGAAAATGCAATAAAGTTCCCGGCGATAACGCTGGTTCCCATGCCTGAAACAAACATCTGCGTCAAAAGTTTGCCGCCATTGAACAGCACTGACTCGATACTTGCCGGAATGCCGATCCCCATCACCTCCCAGATAATGGCGAGATTGAGCGGCTTAAAATAGCTTTTGAAGGGAATTCGCAGCGCGGGGTTAAAACCAATCATCAGTACCCAGATGATGGCAATCGCCCCGATGTAGCGCGAAATGGTCAGTCCCAGGCCAGCACCCACAAATCCCAGACCTTGCCAGGAAAAGATCCCGTAAATGAGGATGCTACTGATGATGATATTCAGAATGTTCATGCCGCCGTTAATCAACAACGGTATTTTTGTATTTCCGGCTCCACGTAGTGCGCCGCTACCGATCAGCGCAATGGCTGCTGCCGGGTAGCTGAGCACCGTCAGCTCCAGATAGGTAAGTGCCAAAGCTTTAACGTCTGGCGTTGCTTCACCTGCGACAACGTCAATAATCTGTTGACCAAAATAGTGAATGACCGCTGCCAGCACGATAGCAAAAATTGTCATGATCACCAGCGATTGTCTGGCCGCGGCTCTGGCCCGTCGACGATCTCGTTTCCCGAGGCTAAATGCTACAACCACGGTGGTACCCAGATCGATGGCGGCGAAAAATGCCATGATGACCATATTAAAACTGTCGGCGAGTCCGACACCGGCCATCGCTTCTTTTCCCAACCAGCTTACCAGGAAGGTACTCAGAACACCCATCAATAGCACACAGGTGTTTTCCAGAAAAATGGGGACAGCCAGCGGAGTGATTTCGCGCCAAAAGAGAACCTTATAACTCTTGCGTTTGGCATACCAGGGCGTGCGGGAAGCGACCTGGCGTAAGGCAGCGGAGACGTTCAAAGTGGACCTTAACGAAGAAAGTTGAAACCTCATTTCAAATGATGAGGGAGAATCAAAAAAGCTGCAAAGTTTTTTCTATTTAAAATGTCTGTAAATGCAACAAAGTGTCGAGAGAAGCATCAATTGATTCGCATTCGAGGAAATGGGGTTTGACAAAAATTTTTTCGCCGCTAAGATAAGCCTCCACAACGATTCCTCTGTAGTTCAGTCGGTAGAACGGCGGACTGTTAATCCGTATGTCACTGGTTCGAGTCCAGTCAGAGGAGCCATATTTAAGAAGCCTGCTTAGGAAACTAAGCAGGTTTTTTGCTTTTTCAGTCCAGTGCATCCACCTGACGGGCAGGTGGAGCGCGATGTGTTTCGAATCAGAACTGATAGCTGGCAGTAATGCTGACGTTGCGCGGCTCACCATAAACGATAGAACCGTCGATATTCGTGTCGTAGGTTTTATCGAACAGGTTATTAAGGTTACCCTGCACTGAGAATTTTTTTGTTACCTGGTAGCGGGTGAACAAATCTATCAGGGCGTAGCTTCCCTGTTCCGCGCGGAATGTGCCATAAGGCGTGACCGTATCACTGTAAACACGATTCTGCCAATTAACTCCACCGCCTACGGTCAGTTCCGGCATGGCTGGCAGGCGATAACGGGTAAACAGTTTTACCGTGGTCCGCGGCAGGTTCGGGTTTACCGCATTGCCTTCGTTGTCTTCAGCAACGTAGCGTGTCGCGCCAAACGTCATCTGCCAGTTATCGGTGATCGCACCGTTAATCTCGAATTCGACCCCTTTACTGACCGTACCATCCATCGCTTTAAAGGCCGTGTCGCCATTGCTACCAGCGATTGGCACGCCGGTTGATTGCGCTACGTTATCCTGTTCAATGCGAAACACCGCGAGCGTGGTGGTTAAACGGCTGTTCATCCAGTCGGACTTCAGGCCAAGCTCATAGTTGTTGCCGGTGATCGGAGAGAGGTATTTACCGGAACTGTCGTGCTTGTTCTGCGGCTGGAAGATTGAGGTATAACTGGCGTAGGTAGACCAGTTATCGTCAATGTCATATACCAGCCCCGCATACGGCGTGGTGTGGTTTTGCTCCATGCTGTAGGTCAGGGTGTCGATACGCCAGTTGGTATAACGCGCGCCGACAATCAAATGCAGTGGGTCGGCCAGCGAAATACGCGTTGCGGCGTACAGCGATTTCATGTGCGTGGTATCGTCCTGAGCCAATGACTGTGGGTTCCAGTTGGTTTCCGGGAAGTTACCATCGTAGGTATAGAAGCTGCCGATTTCGTTGGGGAAAACGTTCGCCCACGAGCTTTCATAACGGTTATTCTGTTTACTGTAGCTACCGCCCAACATCAGATTATGCTGACGACCAAACAGATCATAACCGCCGTCGGCGAATAGATCGACAGCATCCACTTTACGTTTGCCGCTGTTCCAGCCGGTTCCTCCGACGTAGTCATATCCCGGACCATAGTTGCCATATGGGCCAATCAGCGTGCCGTCGGCCTTATTAACATAGGCGTCGACGTACATCATTTTACTGTCGAACTTGACCTCGGAGTGGGTGGCGTTCATGGTCGCCTGCCAGGTATCGGCAAAACGTTGTTTGATGGTGACAAACACTTTGTTGAAGTCTTTATCGTTGTAAGTCCAGTCCGGCGCAGTACTACGCGAGCGGTCATAGCTATTTTTACTGCCATCGGTATTCCAGCGCGGCAATCCACCCCAGGTTGGGCTGTTGATATCAATGCGCTGGTATTCATAACCCGCAGACAGGCTGGTGGTGTCGCCCAGATCGGCATCGACAATCCCGGAGAAGAACATTTTTTCGCTATTGTAGCGATCAAGCCAGGAGTCGTTATTCTGGTAACCCGCCACGATGCGACCGCGCACATTGCCGTCTGCCGTGAGCGGGCTTTGTAGATCGGTCACATAGCGTTGTTTATTCCAACTGCCATATTCCGCAGAAACATTACCGGTGAACTCGCGGCTGGTGGCATGCTTACGGATCATGTTAATGGTGGCTGAAGGGTTACCCGTCCCGGTCATTAGCCCGTTAGCGCCACGGACCACTTCGACACGCTCAAAAAGGGCGGTGTCGGAAAGGGCGTCACCGAGATTCCAGCGGGATTCAAAATAGGTTGGGATCCCATCAACCATATAGTTATCAATCTGAAATCCGCGCGAGTAATAGCTGCTGCGATCGGAATCCGCCTGGCTTTTGCTTATCCCCAACGTGTTGTCCATCACATCGCCCAGCGTTTGCAACTGCTGATCTTCCATGCGCTGCTGGCTGACAATGCTGACCGATTGCGGAATATCGCGCTGTGTCATCTGCATTTTTGTGCCAGCAGTCGTCGATTTAACGCTGTAATCCTGCTCCTCACTGGATGCGGCTGGAGCAGAACCCTCCACGATCACTGTCTCTTCAGCAGGGGCTGCGAGGCTGGTGGAAGGTAAAAGCGCTAGCGTGATACATGCTGCCAGCAAAGAAGGTGCTAGGCCCGATTGGCGTTGAACATTCCCGTTGAGTGTTGTGAAAGACATCGAAAAGTCCTTGATAATTATTAATATTAAGTTCAAATCACCGGTAGTTGTGATGAACCCTTTGGTTGTAAATTATTAAATGCGCATGTAAATACAAATGCGAAATATACGCATTAGCACTCAATGTGTAAACAGATGCTACGGCATAAATGAAATATTGTTTCAGTACTATGCTTGAGCAATAGCGCAGGGAAATGGTTATAAGAGCAGCACTGACTGGGGTTTTCGCTTAAAAAATCGAGGGTTAAAGTTGAAAGAGCGTGAGTAACTCGCTCATACTCTATACTCGCAGAGTTACCCGGCGTAGCATGGCAAAACGCTTGGGCTGTTAATGAAAAAGGAAAACGTCGTGGCAGAAGAAACTATATTCAGCAAAATTATTCGTCGTGAGATTCCGTCGGATATCGTATACCAGGATGAACTGGTCACTGCGTTTCGTGATATTTCCCCTCAGGCACCAACGCATATCCTGATCATTCCTAACATCCTGATCCCAACTGTCAACGATGTGACGGCGAAACATGAACAGGCATTGGGCCGCATGATCACCGTTGCGGCGAAAATTGCAGAGCAGGAAGGTATTGCTGCTGATGGATACCGCTTAATTATGAACACCAACCGCCACGGGGGGCAGGAGGTGTATCACATTCATATGCACCTGCTGGGTGGACGTGCGCTTGGCCCAATGCTCGCGCATAAAGGTCTGTAAGCATGACCAGAGGATGCATTGCGCTTTCACTGGGCTTGCTGTTGCTGGCGGGTTGTCGAACACATCCTGAAATCCCGGTAAGTGATGAACAGTCGCTGGTGATGGAATCAACGATTCTGGCGGCGGGTATAACAGCAGAACAGCCCACGTTAACCACGTCTGATATTCAGGCCTCGGCATCCTCGCGACTCTATAACGAAAGACAAGAACCCGTTACCGTTCATTATCGGTTTTACTGGTATGACGCCAGGGGGCTGGAAATGCACCCTCTGGAAGCGCCACGCAGTGTGACTGTTCCGGCTCATTCGTCGGTGACGCTGTACGGCAGCGCCAATTATCTGGGGGCGCACAAGGTTAGACTTTATCTTTATTTGTAAGGGGTGAATCTTGATGAACAAAATGAATCGCTACGCACTGATTGCCGCGCTGGCGATGTTTCTCTCTGGCTGTGTGGTGCAACGTGAGCCCGCGCCGGTAGAGGAAGTCAAGCCGGTGCCGGAACAGCCTGCGCAGCCGCAACAGCCGGTGCCGGTTGTGCCAACGGTGCCAACCATACCGCAACAGCCGGGTCCGATTGAGCACGAGGACCAAACGGCGCAGCCGACGCCACGTCAACGTCATTATGACTGGAACGGGGCGATGCAGCCGATGGTCGGCAAAATGCTGCAGGCCGACGGCGTCAAAGCGGGTGGCGTTCTGCTGGTTGATAGCGTGAATAACCGTACCAACGGCTCGTTGAACGCGGGGGAAGCCACCGAGACCTTGCGTAACGCGCTGGCGAATAACGGTAAGTTTACTCTGGTTTCCGCTCAGCAACTGGCCGTCGCCAAGCAGCAGTTAGGTCTGTCGCCAAACGATAGCCTGGGAACACGCAGTAAGGCGATTGGTATCGCCCGTAACGTTGGTGCGCAGTATGTGCTTTATTCCAGCGCATCTGGCAACGTCAATTCGCCTGCGCTGCAAATGCAATTAATGCTGGTACAAACTGGCGAGATAATCTGGTCAGGTAAAGGTGCCGTTCAGCAACAATAACAAACTCACGCGCGGCAAAGTGTTGTCGCGCTATTTCCCGCAGTATCATCCCGTCGCAGCCAGCCAACCCGGTCTGAGCGGCGGGAGCTGCATCATTGAGCATCATTCTCACCGTCTGGTACTGCGTTGTCATCACGACCCTGACGCGCCGGAATCGCATTTCTTACGCCAATATCATGCGTTAAAACGCCTGCCAGAAAGCCTTGCGCCACGTCCTCTTTTTTATACGCGTGGGTGGATGGCAGTCGAGTTTTTTCACGGTAAGGTAGAATCCAGATTACCGGACGCCGACGAACTTGCAGGCTTACTGTATCATCTGCATCAGCAACCCCGATTGGGCTGGCGAATCAGCCTGCTGCCGCTACTTGAACAGTACTGGCAGTGTGGCGATCCGGCGCGTCGTACGCCATGCTGGCTGCGCGCGCTGAAGCGGCTAAGGAAACGAGGTGAGCCTCGGCCTTTGCGTCTGGGGCCGCTGCATATGGATGTTCACGGTGACAACATCGTACGTACAGCCTCAGGGCTGCGGCTGATTGACTGGGAATACGCTGGAGACGGTGATATTGCCCTGGAGCTGGCGGCGGTATGGGTCAGCGATGAATCCCAGCACCAACAGCTGGTTAGCACCTACGCCCAACGAGCGCACATTGAGCCAGACGTTTTGTGGCGACAGGTCAGACAATGGCAACCCTGGATAATGATGCTGAAGGCGGGGTGGTTTGAGTATCGCTGGCGGCAAACCGGCGATCGAAAATTTATCAGGCTGGCCGATGAAACCTGGCGGCAGCTAACAATGAAAGGATAAGGAGAGCAGTGTGGGCCCAGTAATGTTGGATGTCGAAGGGTATGAGCTGGACGCTGAAGAGCGTGAGATTCTGGCACATCCGCTGGTAGGTGGGTTGATCCTCTTTACCCGAAATTATCATGACCCGGAACAGCTGCGTGAATTAGTGCGTCAGATCCGGGTTGCGTCACGTAACCATCTGGTGGTGGCGGTAGATCAAGAAGGCGGGCGCGTACAGCGTTTTCGTGAAGGCTTTACCCGTCTGCCTGCGGCTCAATCCTTTGCTGCGTTGCACGGTCTGGAAGAGGGCGGCAAACTGGCTCAGGACGCTGGATGGTTGATGGCCAGCGAAATGATCGCGATGGACATTGATATCAGCTTTGCACCGGTACTGGATGTGGGCCATATCAGCGCGGCAATCGGCGAGCGTTCTTACCATGCCGATCCGCTAAAAGCGCTGGCGATGGCGACCTGCTTCATTGACGGGATGCATGCTGCTGGCATGAAAACGACCGGTAAACATTTTCCTGGACATGGGGCGGTGACGGCGGATTCACACAAAGAAACCCCAACCGATCCTCGTTCAGAATCCGAGATTCGTGCGAAAGATATGTCCGTGTTCCAGACGTTGATTACGGAAAACAAACTGGATGCCATTATGCCTGCGCACGTCATCTACAGTGATGTAGATCCGCGTCCGGCGAGTGGTTCGCCTCACTGGCTGAAAACGGTGCTGCGCCAGGAGCTTGGCTTCGATGGTGTCATTTTCTCCGACGATTTGTCGATGGAAGGGGCGGCGATTATGGGAAGCTATGCGGAGCGTGGACAGGCATCGCTGGATGCAGGTTGCGATATGATCCTGGTCTGCAATAATCGTAAGGGAGCGGTCAGTGTGTTAGATAATCTGTCGCCGATCAATGCAGAACGTGTTACACGTTTGTATCATAAAGGTTCATTTTCACGTCAGGAACTGATGGACTCGGCACGCTGGAAGACGGTAAGCGCTCAGCTAAACCAGCTTCATGAGCGCTGGCAGGAAGAGAAAGCAGGTCATTAACGCAAGTTTGGCGAGGATGCGATGATTATCTATTTACACGGTTTTGACTCTAACAGCCCGGGCAACCATGAGAAGGTGTTGCAGCTGCAATTCATCGACCCGGATGTCAGGCTGATTAGCTACAGTACGCGGCATCCTAAACATGATATGCAGCATCTGCTGAAAGAAGTGGACAAAATGCTGCAGCTGAATGTGGATGACCGTCCGCTGATTTGTGGTGTGGGGCTCGGGGGATATTGGGCTGAACGGATTGGTTTCCTGTGTGATATTCGTCAGGTAGTGTTTAATCCCAACCTGTTCCCGTATGAGAACATGGAAGGCAAAATCGACAGACCTGAGGAGTATGCAGACATCGCAACAAAATGCGTGACCAATTTCCGTGAAAAGAATCGCGATCGCTGCCTGGTGATCCTGTCACGTCATGATGAAGCGCTGAACAGTCAGCGTTCGTCAGAAGAGCTGCATCATTTTTACGAGATAGTCTGGGACGAAGAGCAGACGCATAAGTTTAAGAATATCTCTCCGCATTTGCAGCGCATTAAAGCGTTCAAGACGTTAGGTTAATCCTTATTGAGTGCGTAAAGAAACAGCCGCCGGGCTAATACCAGTCAGTTAGCGCCTCAGTTTCAGTAAGCTGGCGGAGGAAAAGAACATGCTATCTCGGAGATAGAGTTCCGTTCACCTCATGCTCATTGTTTCTCTGAAACACGGATTCCCGTGAACGTGTAAAGGGCGTTCTCCGCCACGCCCTTTACAATCCCGGCTCCCGGCGGGAAAATTGCCACTTCGTGGTTCCCTCCGCTTATTCCTCCAGGCTACCGGGCCGGGCGCGAGGAAGCGTCCTTGCAAAGCGCGCCCTGAGCCAGCATCCATGCTGGCTCTCCCGGCCTTACGGAAACACGTCGGCAATTTTCAGCCGGACCAGCCCACACCTGACCAACTGCGTTTTTTTGTTTAAACAGCAAAACAGCTTTTACTGGAAGTCAGGGCATCAGCGCTTCAGAGAAATGACCCGCTGAGGTGAACGGAACCCTGAGCAAGAATCACATGTTCACCATACATGCTTAACTGACGAGCATTACAGCCATCGGGCTGGTTTTTTTGTCCTTAAAGTTCAGGTTGTCTATCTTTTCAGCATCAAAACTTGATACACATCAATTTTGGTATGACCAATGCACCGTTCGTGTTATTCTCACTCTCGAAGAACATTTTCATTACCGTAACTTGTTGTTAATTAAAGGCTATATTAATAACTTTTAATTAACAATTGGTTAATAAATTTGAGGGGGTCACGTTGACTACACCATTGAAAAGGATCGTGATTGTCGGCGGCGGTGCTGGCGGACTGGAAATGGCGACGCAGCTGGGTAAAAAACTCGGGCGTAAGAAAAAGGCCAAAATCACACTGGTAGACAGAAACCACAGTCACTTGTGGAAACCGTTACTGCATGAAGTGGCGACGGGTTCTCTGGACGAAGGTGTGGATGCGCTGAGTTATCTGGCACATGCCCGTAACCATGGCTTCCAGTTCCAGTTAGGCTCGGTGGTGGATATCGATCGTGAAGCGAAGACCATTACTCTCGCTGAGCTGCGCGATGAGAAGGGTGAGCTGCTGGTTCCTGAGCGTAAAGTGCCGTATGACACGTTGGTGATGGCGTTGGGCAGTACTTCCAACGATTTCAACACCCCTGGCGTGAAAGAAAACTGCATTTTCCTCGATAACCCGCATCAGGCGCGTCGTTTCCACCAGGAGATGCTGAATCTGTTCCTGAAGTATTCCGCAAATCTGGGCGCAAACGGAAAAGTGAATATCGCCATTGTGGGCGGCGGTGCGACGGGGGTTGAGCTCTCCGCTGAGCTGCACAATGCGGTAAAACAACTGCACAGCTATGGTTACAAAGGGCTGACCAACGACGCGCTGAACGTTACGCTGGTCGAAGCCGGTGAGCGTATTCTGCCTGCGTTGCCGCCGCGTATTTCTGGTGCTGCGCATAATGAGTTAACCAAACTGGGCGTACGTGTACTGACCCAGACGATGGTAACCAGCGCTGATGAAGGCGGACTGCACACCAAAGATGGCGAATACATTAAAGCCGATCTGATGGTGTGGGCGGCGGGTATCAAAGCGCCAGACTTTATGAAAGACATTGGCGGTCTGGAAACGAACCGTATTAACCAACTGGTGGTTGAGCCAACTCTGCAGAGCACGCGCGATCCTGACGTGTACGCGATTGGCGACTGCGCTTCCTGCGCTCGCCCGGAAGGGGGTTTTGTGCCTCCACGCGCTCAGGCAGCACACCAGATGGCGACCTGCGCGATGAACAATATTCTGGCACAGATGAACGGCAAGCCACTGAAAGCGTATCAGTACAAAGATCACGGCTCTCTGGTCTCGCTCTCTAACTTCTCTACCGTGGGTAGCCTGATGGGTAACCTGACCCGTGGTTCGATGATGGTGGAAGGGCGTATTGCGCGCTTTGTGTACATCTCTCTGTACCGCATGCACCAGATTGCTTTGCACGGCTACTTCAAAACCGGCCTGATGATGCTGGTCGGCAGTATCAACCGGGTGATTCGCCCGCGTCTGAAACTGCATTAATATCGACGTGTGGCGCCGGATGATTTTACGCATCCGGCGCCTTCCTTCAGAGTTCTCCGAATCATCCTGCGCTCGTGCCTCATCCTGCTATTTTCATCCGTAATCTGATTGGCATTCCTTACCTTCTGTTGCAAAGTTGTTGCTAATAGCAAAAAAGGAGGAAGTCCCGTGAATAAATCAATGTTGGCGGGTATAGGGATTGGCGTAGCTGCTGCGCTGGGTGTTGCAGCGGTGGCCAGTCTGAACGTTTTCGAGCGTGGCCCACAGTATGCGCAAGTTGTCTCTGCAACACCGATTAAAGAGTCGGTAAAAACACCGCGTCAGGAGTGCCGGAACGTAACGGTCACGCACCGTAAGCCAGTACAAGATGAAAACCGTATCGCGGGTTCAGTATTGGGTGCGGTTGCGGGTGGTGTTATTGGGCATCAGTTTGGCGGTGGACGTGGTAAAGATATTGCCACCGTGGCCGGTGCTTTAGGTGGCGGCTATGCAGGTAACCAGATTCAGGGTTCGATGCAGGAAAACGATACTTACACCACCACGCAGCAGCGTTGTAAAACGGTGTATGACAAATCTGAAAAGATGCTGGGCTATGACGTAACGTACAAAATTGGCGATCAGCAGGGGAAAATTCGTATGGATAAGGACCCCGGCGCGCAAATTCCGTTGGATAACAACGGACAGTTGGTACTGAATAACAAAGCGTAAAATAGCATTATCCTGAACATTAGCCCCCCATTCGCTCAGGCTGGGGGGCTTTTTTTATCAGAAGGTTAAGGCGTAATTCAGACCAAAAGTACGACCCCGGCCCTTGTATTCATACAGTGACGGGCTGCCGTAGGTTGGGCTGTACAGCAGTGGCGCACGTTGTCCCCACAGTGTGGTGTACTCTTCATTCAGCAGGTTTTCTACGCTAAAGGTCAGCTTACCTAACGGGAGCTGATAGCTGCCGATAAAGTCCATAGTGTTATAGCCATCCAGCTTATTGCCGCTGGCGTCGGTCAGATCAAATGTTTGCTGGCTCTGTACGCGCAAAGTCCACGGTTCTGGTGCCCAGCCGACCCACGCGGTTGCTTTGGACGGTGAGGCCAGAGTGACATCCCATTTTTGCCATTTACCGTTCTGTTTCACTTCCGATTTAATGACGTTGAAGTTGCCGCCCAGGCTCCAGTCCGTATCCGCAATGAAATAATCCACTGCACCTTCAAGGCCATAAATGCGGCGATCGTCGGGCTGAACGTTAATGGTCATATCGCTGCGGTTGATAACGATCGATTTATCTGAAGTCGAGTAGTACGCGGCCAGTTGCGTGCGCAGGCTATCACCGGTGTAGCGCCATCCCAGCTCGTATGAGTTAACTTTAATCCCTTCCAGGCGAGAATCCGCCACGTTGACGCTGCGCTGGAGCTGGTAATGATCGCCAACCAGCGAATAGGTGCCGTTACCGTAGTATTTCCCTGGGTCCGGAAGCTCCACGCCCTGAGAGAAATTAAACCACGTTTGCTGACGGTCGGTCAGGTGGGCGAGGATACCGGCGTTGAACAGGAAATTATCGTAATCGGTTTTACCGCCCGGAATGGTATCGGCAGAATTCGCAAGCCCGGTCGCGATTCCCTGCTGTTGAGCATAGCCAACGAAATCATCAACCCTGTTTTCGGTCCACTGATAGCGCACACCGCCGCTGAGGGTAAAGATGTCGTTAATGTCATAGCTGTTTTGCAGGAAAGGCGCGAAGTTGGTGATGCTGTAACCGGGGTAACGTCCGGTAGTATAAGCGGTACGGTTATCCATACCGCCGGAGGGCAGGGACCAGGCCAGATCGAAGAATTTCTGATTGGAGTCGAAGGTTTCGTGATCGGCATCGACACCCCACGTCAGCTCCCAGTTATCCATCAACTGGCTGTTAAGGGTAATTTTGGCACCAAACTGGTCTGTGTCCTGCTGTGATGCGGAGAAACTCGTGACCTTACCTTTGCTGAGCGTAGGGAAGGGGTAGAATTTCAGCGATTCGTCACGGTAATAGATTTGGCTGACCAGGTTCTGGCCAAAAAAATCCGCATCTGAATATTGCAGGCTGATCAGATGACGTTCGGTGCCGGGAATTCGATCGGAATTCAGTCCGCTGCTGGTATATGCTTTGCCGTTTCCGGTCACGGCGGACATGTTCTCGCCGAGATCCAGCCCGTAATCGTCATCCCCCTGACTCTTATAATACTGAGTAACCAGTTGCAACTGACGGTTGTCGTCAAGTTCAATCGTCCCTGTGCCCATCACGTCCAGACGATCGGAGTGCTGTAGCCCGGTTTGGGTGTTATCCAGCAGTAGGGCATCGTGGTTGCCGTCATACCAGCCGCCAAAACGTTGATACGCGACGGACATTCGTCCAGAAGCGCGATCGGTTCCACCACTCACCGCCGCGGCAACGCGTTCATCATGATCGTTACTATTGTTAAAGCCGCTTTTGCTCCCCAGTTCGAGTTCTACTTCACGCTCCGGCTGGCCTTTTTTGGTGACGATGTTAATTAATCCGCCGGTACTGCCGCCGCCATAAAGTGAGGTTGCGCCTGAAATGACTTCAATGTGCGCAATGTTAAACGGGTCAATGGAGTCAAGTTGACGGCTGTCGGTTCGCGAGGAGTTCAGACGGACGCCGTCAATGAGCACGACAATGGCGCGACCGCGCATGTTCATGCCGTAGTTTGTGCGCCCCTGGCTACTGACATCGATTCCTGGGATTAACTGAGCAAGAACATCCTTGAACTCTTTTCCCCCCTGAACCTGTTGTTCAATCTCGCTTCCTTCAATAACCCAGGTCGTTTGCGCCATTTCTGCCACGGTGCGCTGGCTACGGTTGGCGCTAACGATGAGATTCTCTTCCTCAGCCGCAATGGCCGGAAGGGTTAAAGACAACAGGAGAGGATTGAGCACCCAGAGACGCTTATGCATTTGTATTCCTTTTAAAAAAGAGTCGAACTGTTTTTGTTATGGCGGTAGAGAAACCGATAGTTACATTGTGAAACAGGCGTTAAAACAAATGCGAATATTGCTGATAATAATTGTTGTTATCAATACTTTTTACAAAAAATGATCGGGTAAGATGATGAAAACAATGGAAAATGTAGGGGTAATGCGTGAAATTCTAACCGGGGGCTTTATCAGCTCCCGGTGGTGTGAGTACTGCGGGGGAATTGTGGGAAAGGGTTAAGCTTTGACGAGTTCGGGCCACAGCCGCAGGGTTGTGTGTGCGATCTGCATCAGTTTTTCAAACGTTGCACCTTCCCGGGCGCTGATCGACATACCCTGTAAAATACAGTTCAGGTATTCAGCCAGTTTTTGCACGTCGCAATGGGCTGGAATTTCGCCTCGTTGCTGGCGTTGGTGAAGGAACTGGGTAAGCGTCTGCTCCTGCATTGCATGGCGGGATTTCACCGTGTGCGCAATATCGCGGGAAGAGGCTGCCAGCGTCGCAGAAGTGTTAATCATGAAACATCCCGCCGGGGTGTCCTTGCTGGTAAAGCAGGTCGCTATGGCGGTGAAATAGTCTTCCAGTGCGGACTCAAGGCTTTTTTCTTCACAAAACAGCTGGGCTTCGTGTTTCGCCGCAAAGCGGGTGATGTAGCGGTCCAGTACGGCACGGAACAACCCTTCTTTATTGGTGAACTCCGCATACAGCGTGGGCGCTTTTGCGCCGGTGGCTTCCACGAGATCGGCGAGCGAGGTCGCTTCATATCCGTGCTGCCAGAAGAGTGTCATGGCCTTATCAAGCGCGGCTTCCCTGTCGAACACTTTTGGTCGGCCACGGCTTTTTTTAGCACAACCTGTCGTTTCAGTTGTCATGGCGCCGATGTACCTTTGTTGGGTTTATTGAATAACCATTATAAAAATATTCGACTGCACACTCCAGCGGATTCACGATAAAAATAATTTATAGCTATTAGCATGAAAAATAAGACCTTTATATTTTATATAACGATCATTATAAAAAAGTGTTGACGTGTGACCTGGATCACATTTATGATTTACCTATCGATCGTTAAGTTAATCTTTTCGACACCCATTCATCTGCTAAAGGTCACTATCATGAAAAACGTAAAAACACTGTTTGTTGCTGCTGTTCTTAGCTCACTGTCATTTGCAAGCTTTGCCGCTGTTGAAGTTCAGTCCACACCTGCGGGTCAAGAGAAAGTCGGTACTATTTCTGCGAATGCGGGGACTAACTTAGGTTCACTGGAAGATCAGCTGGCGCAGAAAGCCGATGAGATGGGTGCGAAGTCTTTCCGTATTACTTCCGTTACCGGTCCTAACACCCTTCACGGAACTGCTGTTATCTACAAATAAGATTTAACCCATCGCAATGCCACTGCGAGTTAAATAAAAAACCCCCGCGGAATATAATCCAGCGGGGGTTTTTTTATGTGCGGAGTTTACATCGGCTGTTGAGCAACGTCGTGATGACGGGTCACATCGACCGGCATGCCTGAGCGAATCTCCATCGCATGTTCCATGACGGCAGGATCAGTTTGCGCCGCATTTTTAAATGTCTGCATGGACGCGTTCAGCACGATTGGCAGCAGCTGCGGGTCGTCATTGATTTTTTCGGACAGCGGCTGATGCACTTCTACCAGCCGCACGCCGTTAGGCTCAACGGATGCTTTGATCGGCGTATTGATAATGTTGACCTTAGTTCCGGGCGTTACCTGACGGAACAGGGTTTCGATATCTCCGTCGCGCAGACGAATACAGCCGGAACTGACGCGCATTCCGATGCCAAAATCAGCATTGGTTCCGTGCAACAGGTACACGCCGCCGTATGCCGCTAAGCGAATCGCATGATGGCCCATCGGGTTATCCGGACCGGCAGGCACAACGGCAGGCAGGTCAATCCCATTTGCTTTGTATCGCGCGCGGATATTTGCCGTCGGCGTCCAGGTGGGGTTGGCGCGTTTATCAGAGATGGAGGTTACCATCGTAGGCGTTAACGTGTCACCGCCTAACTGGCCAATACCAATAGGATAAACGGTCACCGAATTTGTTCCCGGCTGGTAATAATAAAGACGCAGTTCGGCGAGGTTGATAACAATGCCTTCGCGCGGGGCGTCAGGTAGCAGGGTTTGTAACGGGATCGTCAAAACGCTTCCCGGACGTGGTACGTAAGGGTCAACGCCAGGGTTGGCCTGCAGCAGCGCTAAAAAGCCGACATTATATTTTTTCGCAATCGCCTCCAGAGAACCGCCATTGTCTTCAACTACGTGAACGGCATTCTGGCCCACCAGACGGCTTCCCGGTGGCGGTAGCGGCCAGGTGTTTGCCTGTGCCGGAAGTGCTAACGCGAATGTCGCTGCAAGCGTAAAAAACGCGAACCAGCGAGAGAGTCGTTTATTGTTTAACATCACCATAAATCCATTGTTTTTACGTGGTTTTTATTATGTAAAAGTAAACGAGAATTATGGCGGTTTGCTGTGTCGGGAAGTGCAGGGAAGTGCAAAGAGTTTGTAAATTCATCAGGCCGGGTGAGTGGTGTGCTCACCCGGCCTGTTCACTATGCTACGGCGTTTTCTTCAAGCTGGCGCATAAACTGGCGGACCCAGTCGATCCGCGTTTTACGCTCGCCCAGATCCTGCATGAATTTCAGTCGGGTTGGACCGTCCAGGCGGAAGTGCTGCGGCTGTTTTTGCAGTAAACCAATCAGCCAGACCGGGTTGACGTGGTTTTTCTCGGCAAATTCAATGGTACCGCCTTTTTCATTGCCTTCGAGCTTTCTGATCCCCAGTTTCTGCGCCTGCTGGCGTAAACGGGCGATATCCAGCAGCGTACGAGCCGGATCGGGCAGCAGGCCAAAACGGTCTATCAGCTCGACCTTAATTTCTTCCAGCTCGTTTTCGCCTTTCGCACTGGCAATGCGCTTGTAGAACGACAGGCGTGTGTTGACATCCGGGATATAGTCGTCCGGCAGCAGAGACGGCATGCGCAGTTCAACTTCGGTTTGCTGGCTGGTGAGATCTTCCAGTGACGGCTCACGCCCTTCTTTGAGCGCATCGACGGCGTTTTCCAGTAGTTCCATATACAGCGAGAAGCCGATGCTTTCCATGGAACCACTCTGATCTTCACCCAGCAATTCCCCGGCGCCGCGAATTTCGAGGTCGTGGGTCGCCAGCGCAAAACCTGCGCCCAAATCTTCCAGTGAGGCGATGGCTTCCAGGCGTTTTTGCGCGTCAGTGGTCATCGCTTTCGGATGCGGCGTCAGCAGCCAGGCGTACGCCTGGTGGTGAGAACGTCCCACGCGACCGCGCAGCTGGTGTAATTGCGCTAAACCGAAGTGATCCGCTCGTTCGATGATGATGGTGTTAGCGGTGGGAATGTCGATCCCGGTTTCGATAATGGTGGTACACACCAGCACGTTAAAACGCTGATGGTGAAAATCGTTCATCACGCGTTCCAGTTCGCGCTCGCGCATTTGCCCGTGACCGATACCAATACGCGCTTCCGGCACCAGTTCTGCTAATTTGTCAGCGGTTTTCTGAATGTTTTCGACGTCGTTAAACAGATAATAAACTTGTCCCCCGCGCAGAACTTCACGCAGGATCGCCTCACGTACCACCAGGCTGTCGTACTCGCGCACGAAGGTTTTGACCGCCAGACGACGAGCGGGCGGCGTGGCGATGATCGACAGATCGCGCATGCCGCTCATTGCCATATTGAGCGTACGCGGAATCGGCGTTGCCGTCAGGGTCAGAATATCGACATCTGCGCGCATCGCCTTGATGCGTTCTTTGTGGCGAACGCCGAAACGATGCTCTTCATCGACAATCAGCAGACCCAGATCTTTTAACTTCACATCTGCTTGCAGCAGTTTGTGCGTGCCGATGAGAATATCAATTTTACCCTCGGCAACCTGCTCCAGAATCTGCGCTTGCTCTTTGGCGCTACGGAAACGGGACAGCATCTCAATGCGTACCGGCCAGTTGGCAAAACGATCGCGGAAGTTGTCGAAGTGTTGCTGTGCGAGCAGGGTGGTTGGCACCAGCACGGCAACCTGCTTGTGGTTCTCTACGGCGAGGAAGGCCGCGCGCATCGCGACTTCGGTTTTACCAAAGCCGACGTCGCCGCACACCAGGCGGTCCATAGCCAGCGGTTGACACATATCACTGAGTACCGCGTTAATCGCCCGCGCCTGATCAGGCGTGGTTTCAAACGGGAAGCTGTCGCAAAACAGCTGGTACTGTTCACGGTCATGCTTAAAGGCAAAGCCTTCTTTCGCCGCGCGCTGGGCATAAATATCCAGCAGCTCTGCCGCGACATCGCGCACCTTCTCAGCGGCTTTCTGTCGGGCGCGTGACCAGGCATCGCCGCCAAGTTTATGCAGCGGCGCATTCTCTTCTGCACCGCCTGCATAGCGGCTGATCAGATGCAGTGACGACACCGGCACGTACAGTTTGGCGTCGTTGGCATAGGTGAGCATCAGATATTCACCAGTGATGCCGCCCGCTTCCAGTGTGGTCATCCCGGCATAACGACCCACGCCGTGCTCCAGATGCACCACCGGCTGACCGGGATGCAGCTCCGCGAGGTTACGAATTAACGTATCCGGGTTGATGGTGCGACGAGAATCCTGGCGGCGACGCGCCACGCGTTCCCCAAGCAGATCGCTTTCACAAATCAGCGCCAGATTACGTTTGCTATCGATGAAGCCGTGCTCAGCTGCGCCAATCATCAGATAACGACCATTATCAATGGCTTCATCGAGTCGCAATATCCGCTTCGGTGCCACTTTGATACGAGCGAGCAGCTCGCCAAGCGCTTCACGGCGACCTTCACTTTCCACCGAGAAAATTACCGGACCGGTGAAGCCCTCAAGGAATTTACGTAACGCATCTAACGGTGCTTTTTGCTGCGCCTGGACGGCGATATCCGGCAGCTTCTGGAACCCGAGGTTAGTATTCGCAGCTTTGTTCGCCAGACTCTCGGTTTTCAGTTGAACGCGCGGCCAGCGTTTAAGTTCAGAAAACAGCTCATCAACCCGCAGCCACAGCGATTCCGGCGGCAGAAGTGGGCGCATCGGATCAACACCGCGATTTTCAAAGCGTGACAGGGTATCGGCCTGGAAGCGTTCTGCGCTGGTCTCGATATCACCGGTATTGACCAATAACGTATTGGCGGGGAAATAGCTGAACAGCGGCGGCAGCGGTTCGCTGAAAAACAGCGGTTGCCAGTATTCAATACCCGCAGGTAATGTGCCTTTGCTGACCTGCTGGTAAATATGTTCGGCGTCGCGTTTCACCTCAAAGGTATCGCGCCACTGGCTGCGGAATAGCTCGATGGCCGTTTTGTCAGTCGGGAATTCGTGCGCGGGAAGTAAATTAATGGCATCGACTTCTTCCAGCGTGCGCTGGGTGTCGGTATCAAACAGACGCAGGCTGTCGATTTCGTCATCAAAGAAATCCAGACGATAAGGCAACTCGCTGCCCATCGGGAACAGATCCAACAACGCGCCGCGCGTGGCGTATTCGCCGTGTTCCATGACCTGATCAACATGGCGATAGCCCGCGCTATCCAGTTGTTCACGCAGGGCATCGCGCGAAAGCCGCTGGCCCTTTTTCATGACCAGCGCATGACCGTGCAGATAGCTGTGCGGACAAACACGCTGCATCAGCGTATTTACCGGAACGATCAGCACGCCGCGCTGCATGGCAGGCAGCTGATACAGCGTGGAGAGCCGCGAGGAGATAATCTCCTGATGGGGAGAAAAACTGTCGTAGGGTAGCGTTTCCCAGTCGGCCAGGTTCATCACCATTTGGTCGGTAAACTGACGAATTTCATCATGCAGACGCAGCGCATTTTGCATGTCCGGCGCGATCAGCACCACTGGACCCGCGTGATGTTCGGCGATTTCGGCGACCAGCGTTGCGCAGGCGGCACCGGTAAGCTCACCCAACTGGCGCAGATCGGAAGCTTTCGCCGGTAGCGTGTAACGATGTTGTTCAGGCATTCGGTTGTCAGGATCTCGTTTAGATATACATCTGATAAGCAATGTTCTTTATTATCCGTGATCGTTTCTCATAAGCAAATTGATTCGCCCCCTGATGGGGGCAAAAAGCGCGTAGGGGTTAGCGTGAGGCGGTTGATAAAGAAGGCGGGGAGAAGAGCAGGTCGGCCACTGTTTTTTGCGAAATTTTACGTACCAACAGACCAAACAAGGTGCACAGCAGCAGGCAGGCGAACGGATACACCAGCAGCAGGGCCAGCTCTGCATAGGCAGGCCAGGCGGCATGATTGATTTTGGGGATTAGCGTTAAGCTGAACAGCTCAACCAGAATTCGATGGGTAGTGTAGATGGCGATGGTATTGGCACCAATGACGCTTAACGGGCCGGACTCACGCATACCAAAGCGCAGCTCAAATTGATAAAACAGCTTCATGATCAGCACAATGGAAAGCAGAGAAAGTAATAGTGAGATATTTGCCAGCCACGCGACGACGGCGGCGATTGCGCTAACCAGAACAATGACCGCATGGCGGCGCAGGGGCGCCTCCTTGATCCATACCATCAGCGTTGCGCCGAACCATGCACCGAGGCTGTACCAGGGCAGATTGCGAATCACGCTGTTCATTCCCCACCACGGCGTCGGGATAAAATTGATCGCCACGCTCAGCACCACAAATAACGCCAACAGCGGCACCGCCCAGCGGCTGAAAATTTTACACAGAACAAAATAGACAATCAGCGCGTACAGATACCACAAGCTGGTACTGGCGGTCAGCATTCCGTGGGTAAAACCTGTGATCGAATCGGCATAAGCGGCGTTGGCAGCATGGCTCAGATCGCGCTGTGGAGCCAGCCAGTTATTGAGTGCTACTAACGCCAGCCATTGCACCACTCCCCAAAGCACCAGCACCCAGGCAATGCTCCAGATTCGTTTATCCACGCAGGTTGTCCACGGGACGCTATCAATGTAGCGACGGATCAGATATCCCGAGATAAAGAAAAACACCGGCATGCGAAATGGCGCCAGGTACAAATTGAGGTAAATCCAGCATTTGCTCAGCAGCTCTGAAAGCGGATACTGAAAAGTAGTGAGGTGTGGGTAAAACGTGATTACCGAGTGGTAAATCACCACCAGGCAAATACATAACCCTTTGATTTGATTAATCCATAGTTCTTTTTTGTTCATCGAGACGGCGTATCCATATTGTTGGCTATAGCCTGCCATCCTGCGCAACCCGCTGTGCGCTGTAATGCGTAACTGTCTGCATTTTGTTTTTTTAAGATAAAGATCAGGGACCCGGACTGAAGGGAAGAGGGACAACTTTAGCGAATTGATTTATTTATACTTTTAGGAATAGTGCTGACGAACACTTACGGTTCAGTCATTTACCCATTCCGCTTTCGCTTATATACTCGTGACTTTGCTAACAGCAACCAGACGGATTTCATGTACCAACCTGTCGCTCTATTCATCGGCCTGCGTTATATGCGTGGGCGTGCAGCAGATCGCTTCGGTCGCTTCGTTTCCTGGCTCTCCACCATAGGCATTACTCTCGGGGTAATGGCGCTGGTCACGGTGTTGTCGGTGATGAACGGTTTCGAGCGCGAGCTGCAAAACAATATTCTTGGCCTGATGCCTCAGGCCGTTCTCTCGTCTGAACAGGGTTCCCTCAACCCGCAACAACTGCCGGAAAAAGCGGTGGTGTTGAACGGCGTCAACCGCGTTGCCCCCATCACTACGGGAGATGTGGTGCTGCAAAGCGCGCGTAGCGTGGCGGTTGGCGTGATGCTCGGTATCGATCCGGCGCAAAAAGATCCGTTAACGCCGTATCTGGTCAATGTGAAGCAAACAGATCTGCAACCGGGTAAGTATAATGTCATCCTCGGCGAGCAGCTTGCCGGGCAGCTGGGCGTTAATCGTGGCGATCAAATTCGCGTGATGGTGCCCTCAGCCAGCCAGTTTACGCCGATGGGGCGTTTGCCGAGCCAGCGTCTGTTTACGGTGATTGGCACCTTCGCCGCCAACAGCGAAGTCGATGGCTACCAGATGCTGACCAACATTCAGGATGCCTCGCGCCTGATGCGCTATCCGGTGGGCAATATCACTGGCTGGCGTCTGTGGCTGAACGAACCGTTGAAAGTTGACACGCTGAGCCAGCAAACGCTGCCGCAAGGCACCAAATGGCAGGACTGGCGCGAGCGCAAAGGGGAACTGTTCCAGGCCGTGCGCATGGAAAAGAACATGATGGGGCTACTGCTTAGTCTGATCGTGGCGGTGGCGGCTTTTAATATTATTACCTCGCTGGGTTTGATGGTAATGGAGAAGCAAGGGGAAGTGGCGATTTTACAAACGCAGGGGCTGACGCCGCGGCAGATAATGATGGTGTTTATGGTTCAGGGGGCCAGTGCCGGGGTGATTGGCGCGCTGCTGGGCGCTGTGTTGGGTGCATTGCTTGCCAGCCAACTGAACAATTTAATGCCAATTATTGGTGTGCTGCTGGATGGTGCTGCGTTGCCGGTCGCCATTGAACCGCTGCAGGTTATCGTCATTGCGCTGGTGGCGATGGCCATCGCGCTGCTGTCTACGCTTTATCCTTCCTGGCGCGCTGCCGCCACTCAACCCGCTGAGGCTTTACGTTATGAATAAGATCCTGTTGCAATGCGACAACCTGTGCAAACGCTATCAGGAAGGCACTGTGCAGACCGATGTACTGCATGATGTCAGTTTTTGCGTCGGCGAAGGTGAGATGATGGCGATTGTCGGCAGCTCCGGCTCCGGCAAGAGTACGCTGCTCCATCTGTTAGGCGGGCTGGATACCCCGACTTCCGGCGACGTCATTTTTAGCGGTCAGCCAATGAGCAAGCTCTCGTCGGCGGCGAAAGCGGAACTGCGTAATCAGAAGCTGGGCTTTATTTACCAGTTCCACCATCTACTGCCGGATTTTACCGCGCTGGAAAACGTAGCGATGCCGCTGCTGATCGGCAAGAAAAAACCGGCTGAAATAACCGAGCGCGCACGGGATATGCTGAAAGCGGTAGGGCTGGATCATCGTGCCAGTCATCGCCCGTCTGAACTGTCTGGCGGCGAACGCCAGCGTGTGGCCATCGCTCGTGCGCTGGTGAATAACCCGCGTCTGGTCCTGGCGGATGAGCCAACGGGTAACCTGGATGCGCGTAACGCGGACAGCATTTTCGAGCTTTTGGGCGAGCTGAACCGCTCTCAGGGTACGGCATTCCTGGTGGTGACGCACGATTTGCAACTGGCGAAGCGGATGAGCCGCCAGCTTGAAATGCGCGATGGCCGCCTGACGGCTGAACTGAGCCTGATGGGAGCTGAGTAATGGCTTCGCCTTTATCATTATTGATTGGTCTGCGCTTTAGCCGTGGTCGGCGGCGCGGCGGTATGGTTTCGCTGATATCTGTGATTTCCACCGTTGGCATCGCGTTGGGTGTGGCTGTGTTGATCGTTGGTTTAAGTGCCATGAACGGATTTGAGCGTGAGCTGAACAACCGTATTCTGGCCGTAGTCCCACACGGAGAGATTGAAGCCGTAAATCAGCCGTGGAATAACTGGCAGGAAGCGCTCGACAAAGTACAAAAAGTGCCGGGTATTGTCGCCGCGGCGCCTTATATCAACTTTACCGGACTGGTGGAGAGCGGGGCGAACTTACGCGCGGTGCAGGTGAAGGGCGTTGACCCGAAACAGGAACAGCGTTTAAGCGCGCTGCCATCCTTCGTGCAAAACCACGCCTGGGATAATTTCAAAGCTGGTGAACAACAAATCATCATTGGTAAGGGTATTGCCGATGCGCTGAAGGTGAAGCAGGGCGACTGGGTGTCGATTATGATCCCTAACGCCAGCGCGGATCATAAGTTACAGCAGCCTAAACGTGTGCGTTTGCACGTTACGGGAATTCTGCAGTTGAGCGGTCAGCTCGATCACAGCTTTGCCATGATCCCAATGGAAGATGCGCAGCAATATCTGGATATGGGAACCAGCATTTCCGGGATCGCGCTGAAGGTTAACGACGTGTTTAACGCCAATAAGCTGGTGCGAGACGCGGGGGAAGTCACCAATAACTATGTTTACATTAAGAGCTGGATCGGCACCTACGGCTATATGTACCGCGATATTCAGATGATCCGCGCCATTATGTATCTGGCGATGGTGCTGGTGATTGGCGTGGCCTGTTTTAATATCGTTTCCACGTTAGTGATGGCGGTAAAAGACAAAAGCGGCGATATTGCGGTATTAAGAACCCTCGGGGCGAAAGATGGGTTGATCCGTGCCATTTTTGTCTGGTACGGCCTGCTGGCGGGTCTGTTCGGTAGCCTGATAGGCGTTGTCATCGGAGTGGTTGTCTCGTTGCAACTGACGCCGATCATAAACGGGATTGAGGCGATTATCGGCCATCAGTTCCTGTCCGGCGATATCTATTTCATTGACTTCCTGCCATCGGAATTACACTGGCTGGATGTGATTTACGTGCTGGTGACAGCACTCGTGCTGAGTCTTTTAGCGAGTTGGTATCCGGCGCGTCGCGCCAGCAATATTGATCCTGCGAGAGTACTTAGCGGCCAATAACAACAATAATACACTAAAGCATTCATGCTGCATCAAGGCGTAGCAAACGCAGAGGCATCTTGAAGGATGACGTGTATCAAGGAGCGGTGATGTATTACGGATTTGACATCGGCGGGACCAAAATTGCGCTGGGCGTGTTTGATAAGCAACGTCGTCTGCAATGGGAAACTCGCGTTCCTACGCCTCGCGACAGCTACGACGCTTTCCTTGATGCGGTCTGCAATCTGGTGACGGAAGCGGACCAGCGGTTCGGCATCAAAGGTTCGGTAGGCATCGGCATTCCGGGTATGCCGGAAACGGAAGACGGCACGCTGTACGCGGCCAACGTTCCTGCCGCCAGTGGCAAACCGCTCCGCGCCGATCTCAGCGCTAGCCTTGACCGCGATGTGCGTCTGGATAACGATGCGAACTGTTTTGCTCTCTCCGAAGCCTGGGATGACGAGTTTACCCAATATCCGCTGGTGATGGGGTTGATCCTCGGTACGGGCGTCGGCGGCGGCCTGGTGCTTAACGGGAAATCCATCACCGGACGCAGCTATATCACCGGCGAGTTTGGTCATATTCGTTTGCCTGTCGATGCGCTGACGCTGATGGGCTTTGATTTCCCGCTGCGCCGCTGCGGATGCGGTCAACTGGGATGCATCGAAAGTTATCTTTCCGGCGGTGGATTTGCGTGGTTGTATCAGCATTACTACCATCAACCGCTGGATGCCCGCGAAATTATCGCGCTGTGGGAGCAGGGCGATGAACACGCGCGTGCCCACGTTGAACGCTATCTGGATTTGCTGGCGGTGTGTCTTGGGAATATCCTGACTATCGTCGATCCTGATTTGGTGGTGATTGGCGGAGGCTTGTCGAATTTTACCGCGATTACGACGCAACTGACGGACCGACTGCCACGTCATCTGCTGCCGGTTGCCCGGGTACCGCGTATTGAGCAGGCACGGCACGGTGATGCTGGCGGGATGCGCGGGGCTGCTTTCCTACATCTTACCGATTAATACAAAGAGGTTGTTATGCTGTCGCGTCGGGGTCATCGGTTAAGCCGCTTTCGTAAAAATAAACGCCATTTGCGCGATCGCCTGCGTCAACGAATCTTTTTCAGAGACAGAGTGGTGCCTGAATTGATGGAAAAACCAAGAGTGCTGGTACTGACTGGAGCGGGAATCTCCGCTGAGTCAGGAATTCGAACATTCCGCGCGGCGGATGGTCTCTGGGAAGAACATCGGGTTGAGGACGTTGCGACTCCGGAAGGATTTAGTCGAAACCCGGAGCTGGTTCAGTCGTTTTATAACGCCCGTCGCCATCAGTTGCAACAGCCAGAAATCCAGCCCAACGCGGCGCATATCGCACTGGCAAAACTCGAAGCTGAGCTGGGCGACCGTTTTTTACTGGTGACGCAGAACATTGATAATCTGCATGAGCGTGCGGGCAGCCAGAACGTTATCCATATGCATGGCGAACTGCTTAAAGTTCGCTGTTCGCAAAGCGGGCAGATTCTGGAGTGGACGGGCGATGTGACCCCGGAAGATAAATGCCATTGCTGCCAGTTTCCGGCACCGCTGCGACCACACGTAGTGTGGTTTGGTGAAATGCCGCTGGGCATGGATGAGATTTATATGGCGCTGGCAATGGCAGATGTGTTCATTGCGATTGGCACATCGGGACATGTTTATCCGGCAGCCGGTTTTGTGCATGAGGCGCGGCTGCATGGGGCGCATACGGTAGAACTAAATCTCGAGCCGAGCCAGGTAGGCAGCGAGTTTGAAGAGAAGTATTACGGTCCGGCAAGCCAGGTGGTGCCTAAGTTCGTTGAGAAGTTATTGAAAGGGCTGTAACGGCTATCCGGATAATACTGTTTAAGCCTGTACAAGCTGGCGGTCCTCACGCAGGGCCGCCACAATCAAAAATCCTACGATGTAAAAACAACAGATCAGACCCAGTGCGCTCAGCCACATGGGTAGTCGGGTAATGTAAACCAGGCTGCACGAGATAATGACCAGAATAATTCCGGTATACATGGGGTGCGCAATCCAGGCAAAAATGCCGCTCGTAACCCTTTTTGCGCGGGGTAAATAGTAGCCAGTCCACGTGTGGCTCTCCCCCAAATCCCATTTTCCTTTGATGACCAGCGCGTTACCGACGATCGCCAGAATCAGACATCCCCACTCCACCGGGCCAATCTGATGACTGAAAAACAGGCTATAACCAAAAACCAGGATCGGTATTAAAAAGGTGAGCCGTAGCAGGTGGGTTGCGGTGACAGGTAGCAAAGGACGAGCGTTTACCGGCTGCTTACGCGGGAGAATCACCAGCGTAAATACGGTCAGATTAGCCAACTCAAGTAGCAGCCAGAGCGTTGCCATTGGAAGCCTCAGAAGCCAGCCTGGAATACTGTAAGCATAGCCAGAAACTGGGGCGCGGGAATCAGTCGAAAGGCGTAAAAAGTAGGGATTGGCAGGTAGCAACCCGGCGCAGCGACGCCTGCCGGGTTGCACGAGTATTAGCGTCCTGCTTTTAGCTTCTGATAATACTCTTCATAGATAGCGCTGGCGGAACCAACATCGTTCTGCCATTCCCCTTTGTTGATAGTTTCAGCGTCAGGGTAGAGCGTTTTGTCGTTCGCGACCTCAGGACTTAACAGCTTGCGTGCTGCCAGGTTTGGCGTCGGGTAACCGATAGTTTCTGCGACTTCTTTCGCCACGTCCGGGCGCAGCAGGAAGTTAATCAGCTTCAGCGCACCTTCTTTGTTTTTCGCGTTAGCCGGAATAGACAGGCTGTCCATCCAGAAAATGCCACCTTCTTTTGGCCAAACCACTTCCAGCGGTGTGCCCGCCTGACGCGCAACATATGCGGAGCCGTTCCACACCATCCCCAGATTAACTTCGCCTTCCATATACGGGTTGGCCGGGTTGTCAGAGTTAAATGCCGCGACGTTAGGCATCAGCTTCTTCAACTCGTTATAGGCGGCTTCAATCTCTTTAGGATCGGTGGTATTGCCGGAATATCCCAGCTTGCGCAGCGCCATCTGGAACACTTCTCGTGCATCATCCGTTAACAGCAGACTGCCTTTGTACTCCGGCTTCCACAGATCGGCCCAACTGGTCACGGTTTTCGGATCGATAGCATCGCTGTTGACGCCAATGGCCGTTGCGCCCCAGATATACGGGATGGAGTAGTCATTGTTCGGGTCAAACGGCTTGTTGAGCATTTCCGGATCGAGATTATGGAAGTTGGTCAACGTCGACTTATCGATCTTCTGGATCATGCCTTCTTTACGCATTTTATCGACGTAATAGGTGGACGGAACCACCAGATCGTATGCGCCGTCTTTATAGGTTTTGAGCTTGGCGTACATGGTTTCATTCGACTCGTAGGTCGAATAGATAACCTTAATGCCGGTTTCTTTGGTGAACTGTTCCAGCAGACCCGGTGGGACGTATTCAGTCCAGTTATAGAAATAGAGCGTGTTGTTGTCATTCGCGTGAGCGGCGCTCATGCCCAGTGCCAGAGCACCCGCCGCGAGCAGGTGGCGTGACCATTTTTTCATCATTTAACGTCCCCTGAATTAAGGGCCTTAACGGCCCTTGGTTTTATCACGTGCAATAAGCTGGCTGGCAATCACCATAACCAGCGACAGAACCAACAAAATGGTCGCCAGCGCGTTTACCTCTGGTGATACGCCGACTTTAACCATTGAGTAGATTTTTAATGGCAAAATTTCATAACCCGGTCCGGTGACGAAAGATGAAACAACGACATCATCCATCGACAGCGTAAAGCTCAGCAACCAACCCGCAGCCACCGCAGGCATAGCCAGTGGCAGTATTATTTTGCGCAGAATAGTTACTTCGCTGGCACCCAAATCTTTAGCCGCCTCAAGCATGCGGACATCAAAACCTTTCAGGCGTGAGTAAACCGTCACCACCACAAAAGGCAGACAAAAAGTGATATGCGAGAACAGCAGCGACCAGAAGCCCAGTTGAATGCCGATCAGCATAAACAGCACCAGCAGAGATATTGCCATCACAATATCCGGCGACATCATCACCACGAACAGCATGCCACTGACGAACGGTTTACCGCGAAAACGGTAGCGGTACAGAGCAACCGCAGTGAGTGAACCGATCAAGGTGGCAAACGTGGCGGATAGCACCGCCATCGTCAGCGAGTGCTGCGCCGCCTGCAACAGGCTGTCGTTATTCATCAGCAGGCCGTACCATTTGGTAGTAAAACCCTGCCAGTTGATGCCAAAGCGCGAACTGTTAAAGGAGTTCACAATCAGAATGATGATTGGAATATACAGGTACGCGTAGATAGCGGTCATAAAACCGCCGCGAAGCAGTCGACCGATCATTCGAGTTCTACCTTCTTATTCAGCAAACGGGAGGCGCGCCAGTAGATCAGCAGCATCAGCCCCATCACGATGGTCAGCGTAATGCTGGTGGCGGCACCGAACGGCCAGTCGCGGATGTTCAGGAACTGAACTTTAATTACGTTACCAATCAGCAGGTTTTTCGCGCCGCCCATTAAGTCGGAAACGTAAAACAGCCCCATTGCGGGCAGCATGACCAGCAGGCATCCGGCGATAATCCCCGGCATCGTCAACGGAATAATGATGCGGGTGAAAGTCTGAAGCTTACTGGCGCCTAAATCACGTGCGGCTTCCAGCAGCGGTTTATCGAGCTTTTCAATGCTGGAGTAGAGCGGCATCACCATAAACGGCAGCAGAATGTATACCAGCCCAATAATCACCGCGCTGGGGGTAAACATAATGCGAATGGGTGTATCGATAACGCCGAGCCATAACAGAAACTCGTTGAGATAGCCTTTGGTACTGAGGAAAATTTTGAGTCCGTAGATGCGAATAAGGGAATTGGTCCAGAACGGAACAATCAGCAGGAACAGCAGCAGCGGACGCACTTTTTCCGGCAGTTTCACCAAAAACCAGGCAAACGGATAGCCGAGTACCAGACAGGCGAACGTGGCAATCAGCGCCATATTGAGGGAGTGAACCAGCACCTCAAAATAGAGCGGATCGAGCAGGCGCGTATAGTTCTCCAGCGTAAAGACCATTTTGACGAAATTAGCGTCGTCGCGGGTCAAAAAGCTGGTGCCGATGATCATCAGGTTGGGCAGAAAGACAAATAACACAAGCCAACCGACAATGGTGAAGATCACCACACTCTGGAATTTACTTGTGCTCTTCATCAGCCAGTACGACCTCCCAGCTTTCTACCCAGTTAATTGCCATTTTCTGGTCGAGCGAGTGGTCAAAGTCAGGATCATCTTCGTTGAAGAATTCGCTGACCATCACCATCTTGCCATTTTCCAGTTCCACAACCGACTCCAGCGTCATGCCTTTGTAGTTGCGTTCGCGCACGTAGCCGATCAGGCCTTCGATATGATTATCATCATTGATTTCATCAACGCGCAAATCTTCAGGGCGTAACAGGACGTGCAGTTTTTGTCCTGGAACCACCGCGAAGTTGACATAAATATTGCACTCGCGGCCTTCGACGTTAGCACGAACACGCTGTTCATCCAGGCGTTCAATCACCGTGGCGTTAAACATATTGATCTCGCCGATAAACCCGGCGACGAACAGATTCTTTGGCTCTTCGTAGATTTCGCGCGGCGTACCGTCCTGCTCAATCTTACCATCGCGCATCACCACGATGCGGTCGGACATGGTCAGAGCTTCTTCCTGATCGTGTGTGACAAAGACAAAAGTGATTCCAAGCTTACGCTGCAGTGCTTTCAGTTCGTTCTGCATCTGCTTACGCAGTTTGTAGTCCAGCGCAGAGAGGGATTCATCTAACAGAAGTAAGCGGGGTTTATTGACCACAGCTCGGGCAATCGCTACGCGCTGCTGCTGTCCGCCGGAAAGTTGATGCGGTTTTCGCTGGGCGAACTCTTCCAGTTGCACCATGCGCAGGGCTTCGGTAACGCGGGGAGAAATGTCGGCTGCGGGCGTTTTTTGCATGCGCAAACCAAAGGCCACATTCTCAAATACGGTCATGTGGGGGAATAACGCATAGCTTTGGAAGACGGTATTCACGTAGCGGTTTTCCGCAGGAACGTGAGTAATGTCCTCGTTGTCCAACATAATATGACCGGAATCAACCGTTTCCAGACCGGCAATCAGGCGAAGAACGGTTGTTTTACCGCAGCCAGAGGGGCCAAGCAGCGTAAGAAACTCGCCATTATTGATGGTCAAATCCAGGCTGGAAATCACCTCTTTACCATCGAAACTTTTGCGAATTCCCGCTAATTGCACCAGTGGAGAAAGCGAACGCGGTTGTTTATTCAATTTTTTACTCTGTCCCATGTAAACGCAACGGATGGCTGACCGATGCGGGGTTTGTGGTTAACCACCTTGATGACTCTTAATGAGGGCCGTTATTCTACGGCAAACCATTGTAATCGCCAATCCTTGTTGCGAATTACTGACTTAGCCCTATAGTCAGAGGGGATGTCAGGGCGAAATATTCTCACTTGCGGGGATAAAAGTGACCTGACGCAATATTTGTCTTTTGTTGCTTATTGATAATGTTGTCACAAAAAGTGAGGGTGACTGCATGGATAAACTACTTGAGCGTTTTTTACACTACGTGTCGCTGGACACCCAATCAAAATCGGGCGTGCGGCAGGTACCCAGCACAGAGGGACAGTGGAAGTTATTACAACTGCTAAAACAACAGCTTGAAGAGATGGGGCTGGTTAATATTTCACTGAGCGAAAAAGGGACGCTGATGGCAACGTTACCCGCTAACGTTGCTGGCAATATTCCCGCGATTGGTTTTATTTCCCATGTGGATACCTCACCGGATTTCAGCGGTAAAAATGTCAATCCGCAAATCGTTGAAAACTATCGCGGTGGCGATATTGCGTTAGGCATTGGTGATGAAGTTTTATCGCCAGTGATGTTCCCGGTGCTGCATCAACTTTTGGGTCAAACGCTGATCACCACTGACGGTAAAACGTTGCTGGGAGCGGATGATAAAGCAGGCGTGGCGGAAATCATGACCGCGCTGGCTGTGCTTATCCAAAAAGATATTCCGCACGGTGATATCCGCGTGGCCTTTACGCCGGACGAAGAGGTGGGGAAAGGGGCGAAGCATTTTGACGTTGCGGCATTCGATGCGCAGTGGGCTTATACCGTTGACGGTGGTGGCGTGGGAGAGCTGGAGTTTGAAAACTTCAACGCCGCGTCGGTTAATATCAAAATTGTTGGCAACAATGTGCATCCCGGCACCGCAAAAGGGGTGATGGTGAATGCGCTGTCGCTGGCGGCGCGAATTCATGCAGAGGTTCCGGCAGATGAAAGCCCGGAAAAGACGGAAGGCTACGAAGGATTTTATCATCTGGCGAGCATGAAAGGGACGGTCGATCGGGCGGATATGCACTACATTATTCGTGATTTTGACCGTAAACAGTTTGAAGCGCGTAAACGCAAGATCATGGATATCGCCAAGAAGGTCGGCAAAGGGTTACACCCGGACTGCTATATCGAACTGGTGATTGAAGACAGTTACTACAATATGCGCGAAAAAGTGATTGAGCATCCGCACGTGCTGGATATCGCTCAGCAGGCGATGCGCGATTGCGATATTGAGCCGGTGCTGAAACCGATCCGTGGCGGCACTGATGGCGCGCAGCTGTCGTTTATGGGATTACCGTGTCCGAATCTGTTCACCGGCGGCTACAACTATCATGGTAAACATGAGTTTGTAACTCTGGAAGGAATGGAAAAAGCGGTGCAGGTGATTGTGCGTATTGCTGAACTGGCCGCGAAACAAAAATAAAGCATGTGTAGTTGCCGGATGGCGCTTTGCTTATCCGGCCTACAATAATTCACTCCAGTAGGCCTGATAAGACGCATCGCGTCGCATCAGGCACAGTCCGTATTACCCTTCGAAGAACCAGTACCCGCTGTTGACCAGCGCGGCAAGCATAGCAAGGAAAGACGGATCTTCCAGCGCATCCTCAAAGTTCTCAGCCGTCAGCACAATATGACTGGCCAGCGCTTCCAGGGCAGGACGATGCGGCGAATCAATTTTCTCACCGTTAGCGTAGACGTCGTCGCCAATGCGCAATACGCGCAATCCGCCCAGACGCACTAACACATCACCCTGCTTCAGGGCATCGTAAATTTCGTCTGGCTGATACGGTGGCTCAGGCGGGGCAATATCCAGCTCATGACGAGACTGAGAAATAAACTCACCGAACCACTGCTGGAAATGTTCTGGCTGATTAATCAGACCCAGCATCATTTCGCGCAGCTTATCCATCTCCTGGGGCAGAACATCTGCCGGATGATCGCGCGGCGGCAGGTCAGGATCGCTGTAATAGGTGCTGCCCAGTTCGCGTTGCAAAACGTAATCGGCGAACCCGCTGATCAGCTCGCGAGTGTTTGGCGCGCGGAAACCAACCGAATAGTTCATCGCGTTTTCTAACGCATAACCTTCGTGCGGGAATCCCGGTGGAATGTACAGAATATCGCCGGGTTCCAGTTCTTCATCAATGATGGCTTCAAACGGGTCGACCTGAAGAAGATCCGGGTGAGGGCAGTGCTGCTTCAACTGCAGTTTTTCGCCTACGCGCCAGCGACGACGACCGGTTCCCTGAATGATAAATACATCGTACTGATCCAGGTGTGGGCCAACGCCGCCGCCGGGAACAGAGAAAGAAATCATCAGATCGTCGATACGCCAGTCCGGTAATTCACGGAACGGGCGCATCAGCGCTGCGGTAGGTTCGTGCCAGTGGTTGACCGCCTGCACCAGCAAAGACCAGTTGTTCTCGCCAAGATGGTCATAACTTTCGAAGGGACCGTGGCTAACCTGCCATTTACCGTCCTGGTGGCTGACGAGTCGGCTGTCGACTTCGCTTTCCATTGCCAGTCCAGCCAGTTCGTCAGGAGAGATTGGATCAATAAAGTTGTTAAACCCGCGTTTTAAGACCACCGGGCGTTTCTGCCAGTGGCGTTCAAGAAAATCGGGCCAGTTAAGTGTGAGTTGGTATTCCATAGTGAGCATCCCGCAGGCTGGTATCTGCAACCGATTATAACGGATACTTAACCTCAAGCGTGAAGTCAGTACATATTTATTACATGCGACGATTACTCGTCTTTCTGGCCCGGCTGCTGGCGGCCAAAAATAACTTCCATGCGCGCGCCACCCAGCAGGCTATCACCTGCAATAATCTGCCCGTCATACTGTTCGGTGATTTCTCTCGCTACAGCCAATCCGACGCCTTGTCCTGGACGTAGCGTATCTACGCGCTGTCCACGGTCAAACACCACTTCCCGTTTGCTTTGCGGAATACCAGGACCATCATCTTCAACCAGAATATGCAGTTGATCCTCGGACAGTTGCGCCGAAATCTCGACAAACTCCAGACAATATTTACAGGCGTTATCCAGTACGTTACCCATCACTTCGACAAAATCATTTTGTTCGCCCACAAAGCTGATTTCGGGCGAGATATCGAGATTAATGTTGACGCCTTTACGCTGATACACCTTATTCAGCGCCGAGGTGAGCTTATCCAGTAACGGCGCGACCGGGTGCAGTTCGCGGCTGAGTAGGGCACTGCTGCCACGCATACTGGCTCGATGCAGGTAATAGCCTATCTGTTGGGAAATACGGCTGATTTGTTCCAGCATGATAGGCTCTGCGTCGCTGACGTTCATCTTTTCATTACGCATTGAGCGCAGCGTACTTTGCAGTACCGCCAGTGGCGTTTTCAGGCTATGGGTGAGATCGGTTAACGTGGTGCGGTATTTATCGTAGCGCTCACGTTCGCTTTTTAAAAGCCGATTGAGATTGCGAACCAGGCTGGTCAATTCGCGTGTGGTGGCGGGGTTTAGCATCTCACGATGATGTTCCTCAAGCTCACGGACTTCACGCGCCAGCGATTCAATCGGCCGCAGGCTCCACCAGGCGGCTACCCATAACAACGGAATGACCAGCAACAGATTGGCGACCAGCACATAAATAAACCAGCTCCAGACCATATACGAGCGCTTTAGCTCTATAGGAATGGTGTCGACAACTACAATGGTCAGTTGCGGCATTCTGGCAGTGGCGGGGTAGACGTTCACCGCCACGGAGTGGGTCATTTCGGCGTCGTCGTCATCTTCTCTGACTTCTTTTAACTGCTGCTGAGCGGAGTGATCTTCGCCCAGTAAAGTGCTGGTGGCGTCTACATTGGCTTCAATTTCATGAAAACCGTTCGTTTTTAGCCAGTCCGGTTGGATACTTTTCGTCAGCCAGGGAACATTGCGCTGCGCCCACAACAATTCACCGCTTTCGTTATAGATCAGCGACATTGTTGGGCTTTGCATATCGAGATGTTCAGGCAGCTCGATGTTTATCTTGCCGTTCTCCCACTTTGCCAGGGTATAAAACAGATTACTTTCACCCCGCAGCAGGCGGAAGGTTGTCTTATCAAAACTGACGCTGTAGCCCACCAGAGCAACCATGCCGTAGGCCAGTGAGAGCACCAACACTACGCCCGCAGTTGCCAGTAAAAAGCGCAATCGCAGCGATAATGGGAAAAAGTGACGCAATAATTTATTCATTAGCGCAGTTCAAAAAGATATCCCTGGCCACGCACGGTGGTAATGACGTCGTCCGGGTATTGCGCCTGTATTTTTTTACGCAAACGCCCCATCAAAACATCAATGGTGTGACTTTCGCGCAGTTCGGCATCCGGGTAAAGCTGCAGCATGAGCGAATCTTTACTGACCACTTTGCCATTATTACGGATGAGTGTTTCCATAATGGTGTATTCAAACGCCGTGAGCTTGATGACTTCATCATTGACGGATAACTCGCGGCGAGAGAGGTCCACCTGAAAAGGCGGAAGGGAGATAATTTGCGATGCCAGACCGCTGTTGCGGCGCATCAGTGCCTGCATGCGCGCAGCCACTTCTTCGATGTGAAACGGTTTGGTGACGTAATCGTCGGCACCGGCGCTGAGGACTTCCACTTTATCCTGCCAGCCTTCGCGCGCGGTTAATACCAGAATCGGCAGCGAAACCTCATTACTGCGCCAGCGGCGGATCAGCGATAAACCATCTTCATTGGGGAGTCCTAAATCAACGATCGCGATATCCGGCAGATGTTCATTCAGATAATAGTCCGCTTCCTTCGCATCTTCTGCATCATCCACCTGATGCCCTAAATCTTGTAACTGAACCTTGAGGTGGTGGCGTAATAATGCATTATCCTCGACAACCAGTACGCGCATCATCGTTTCTCCCTAAAATAATGGTATGAATAGTTTAACGCTGATTATGTGGATTGAAAGCAGCGCTATGAAATTAAATAACTTCTTTATACTCCCTCGGCCATGGGGGCTCTGGATATGTGGATATCACCTTTTACAAAATCAATATCTTCCCATGTCAGGGCGCATATCTCGCCCGGCCTCATCCCCGTATTTACGGCAACAATGATGATTAATGCCTGGTTACGGGGAAGGGCGGCTATCAGTGCCTGGTACTCATGAACTAAAAATGGCACGGGATCATTTTTAGATAACTTGAGTCGCGGCACTCTTTCATAAGGAGCATGCAATATAAACTGGCTTCGGTTTGCGAGCTTAAGCATTTCTGATAAAACCGCCATCTGTTTATTGAATGTTGAGGGGGGCTGGCCCTACCAGGCCAGATTAGGCATTGTCGGGGTAATAATTGTCCCGGTTAATAACTCCTTTCGGTAATGCAAAATGTCGGCATGCTCAATATCTACCAGACGGGTAAGGCACTGGAGCGATGCACTGTTGCGTTAAATCAGGCGAGAGAAGAAGGGTTTCGTGGACAGCAAGCAATAAAGAGGGCACACAGTATTTTCTGGCCGCAGCCACACTGCGAGTGTAATTGATGAAGCCCTGCATAATGATTATGTCGACTTTGTTGAGCGCTGCGTGCTGCAGGCACTGGATATAAATGATCCGGTTTATATCGTTGGTCTTCAGTATTACACCACCCGAAAAAAAATCTCAGACATAACCCGTGAACTGTAGGCGATTGCGCCATGGTTAACCGACGGGGAGGCGAGAAAGCGCGTGCGATGGTGCCTGGAAATATTCAGAGCAAAAACAATCCTTGCAGTTCGTAACCAGATGAGAACTGGGTTAGAGGATGGTTGATCATGCTAAAAGAGGAACTGAGCGGGAGACTGATGAGTCAGTAATCTGAAACAATAACCCCGGTTAGTAACCGGGGTAGCTGGTTATTAGCAACGATTCTGTTTAAACCGCTTATCAATCTGAATACAGATAATAGCAACAGAGTAGAAGGGCCACAGAAAGGGGGTATCAACGTATCAGCCAGGTCAAACTCGAGGCCGTGTACTCGATCCCCACGAACTAACAAAGCAAACATTGCGATGAAGCCCGCGATATATATGGCCAAGTAGTGATAAAGACTCATGATAATTCCATTTATTAGGCTTGGCCCTGAGTCTGCGTGTGATAACCACACAATTAAAATTGGTATTGCAGAACGATTTTCATTTATCGATCGTTCAAAGCGATCGTTATGTAACGAATAGCTCATTTGTTGAGTGTTATTTGTACAGGGCGTGGGTAAGAATTGGCTATAAGTGCTTTATGATGTTAAAAACGTTTGAAAACGGGCCAGCAAAGTGAATAATTAATTCATAATTGGCAGAGCTGCGTCACGATGGCAGCGACGAAAAGCGAACAATTTGATTATAACGAGAACTCCGCCAGCGCGGGGTTTTTGCTTTCCGGCGATACGACAGGGGTATTCGCGAGGTGCAAAGCACCAGTACACCTGTCATATCGTCGATCCACAATCGTCCACAAGAAAATAAGGCCTCACAACTAAGCGGAGCTTTTTCATTTCAGTGATTTGAATATTCTGTAGTGCTGGCGTTATTTGAATGGGCTTTGTGAACTATGTATTATCCTTCTCCCGGCCCTTTAGCTCAGTTGGCAAGAGAGTGCGACTCATAATCGGCCGGTCGCTGGTTCAAGCCCAGCAAGGACCATCAAACCGCCATTAACTCAGTTGGAAGAGTATATGACGTAGTGTTGTAGGAGCGGGGGGGGGGGGCGAGGCCTCAATGGCGGTCCAATGCCGACTTAGCTCAGTAGGTAGAGCAACTGACTTGTAAACAGTAGGTCACCAGTTCGATTCCGGTAGTCGGCACCATTTGTTATATATGATAACCCCTTTTGCACCTGTTCGTCCGGACAGATGTTTCATGTTCCGTTCTGGTAAGGACTGGTTCAGTCTTTCAGTAAACAAAGTAATAATTTAATACCAATATAATCAAATTGTTTATTTTGGAGCATGTCTGATTTTATCAAAGTATAAAAAAGCATATTGACGATATAGCACCCTTTAAAGCATAGTCATATTGGTAATCATAATGCGGCTGAAAAGCATGAAATCATTTATATGGTTGAAAGTAAAATCTAAGGGGTTAGTGAGTTATCTGGCTGGCAAAAATCCGCTTATGATTTTTATAATTACTGGTGCGCTAATTAATATTTTCCCCTTTGTAATGCTGGTGTCGTATTTTTTAGAAGGCTATGATGAATCTTCTGGCTTATACGACTCATCTTTCTTAACTGGTCTTCTGTTGCAACAGTGTTTTTTCTTTTTAGTTATGGTTTTTACTTTGATCGAAGTATCAAAGGTGAATATCAAACCACTGCATCAGGCATTTATCTTTGTTGTTTTGTGGATTTTAATTAAGATATTACTAAGCATTTATTCTTATGTAATCATTGGTTTTAGTATAGGTAGTATCGATTATATCAGGCTGGTGACAAATTCTATGTTACTTTGGTTTTATTATTACATTCTGTCATGGTTCTGTTTTATTGTGATTGATAAGTCTTCTCAAGTGAAAAAGGAGCAGTTATGAGTGGTTTTCGCAATATAAAAATACCAGTCCAAATTGGACGATGGTCGAGTTGATATGATTTGCAGTCTTATGTAGGGAAAAATAAATATTCAATCAGTTTCGAATTTCTTGATTCATCTCAGGAGTCACCTTTTGAGGTCCAGGTTAGATATCTGACGCCAGATGGACCGAGGATAGCTTCAACTATTGGGCCTGGGCAATATACAATAGAAGGTGATGGTGCGGGTACCGATCAAATTAGGCTTAAATCACTTTCAGCAATATTTAGTCAGGTAACGGTTACTGTTCCAAACTAAAAATTAAACAATACATATTTTTAATGATAATTTTTTAGACGACCTGTGCTAAGTGATTGAATGTTGTCTGTTCTTTTGTTGTGTTGCTCAGGCTGTTTATTTAATGATGATGTTTTTGCGACTAATGTATATTATAAACCATATGGCTGGTATATTGCTTTCCTGAATTAGATTATGGGGTTTATTTTAGTTCTAACTTAGAAATTGTTCATTAAGTTTTTCATCATGATTAGATGGCGCTCTTTATTGGTAAGTATGTTCGACCAGGAAGATAAAAAATTCTGAAAATAGTTAATAACATATTGTACCGAAAGAATATAAAATCTATCTTCTTAATTGTGGTGAGTCCTTATATGTGGAGGGTGACCAGTCGAGGGCTCCTGAGGCCCGAAGTTGCTTCACGAAACTTGCCGGCTGGGGCGGTTTTACTGAAAGGAATCGGGCACCACATAATAATCTTTTACAAGTCGCATACAGACTTTTAGCCTGTTCGTCCGAGCAGGTTTTTTTTTGTTGTTTTAGCATAGTGCTCTTAGTCGGTAGATTTTTTGTATCTAATGGCAGAGAGAAAATAACTAATTCCTAAAACTAAAGGACAGTCGTTGTTTGTTGTTCAGATTAAATCTATCTTCTCTTTTGTGGCGAATCCCCCTATGCGGAGGGGCGTCTGGCAAAGCTCTGTAAGCGCTGTTTCACGCGGTTCTGTAAGCCGGGGCAGAATCACTGGGAGGCACCCGGCGCCACGAATATAATAAATATTATCAACATTGACCACCCCGTTAGCCTGTCCTGAAAGATGGGCTTTTTTTCAACATGGCAACAATAAGCCTATGAGCACAATCCATCTTATTTATTAAAGGCTGCCACATGGTGGACTTTTTCATTTCAGGTTCACGGGAATCATTCGCTACGTGTTTTGTTGATAAATCCAGCCCGTGAAGTCTGACCCTATTTCCCCTCATTCCTGAGAGGATTCACAGCAATTAAGAGGGTGCTAAATGTCCGATCCGATTTCCGGTACAGGGCTGGCTGGCGGCGTCCTGACGGGACAAGTGCTTATTGGATGCAATGAATCGCGAAGCCTGGGGTGCTTGTAGAAAGTGCTGTAGTGTGTTAGTAGTGGTTACTTAATAAACAATTTAATCAAAGAACCCAAACAGCAGATTAATATGGACTTTCCCTGGGAGACAGTTGGTTATGGAAAACAATGAAAGCGTCTGTGACTTCTATGAGAGTAACTTCGATGAGGCAAACCGCTTCAAGGTAAATCAGCTGGAATTTATCCGCTCTCAGGAGATTATTAAGCGATTTTTAACACCTTCCCCTATGCTTATCGCTGATATTGCCGGCGCAAATGGTTTTTATTCATTCTGGCTGGCAGAGATGGGGCATCATGTACACCTGTTGGACCTTTCCAGCAAACATATTGAGCAGGCCAGACAGCGCGGACAACAAAGTGCTTTCAAGTTGCAATCGTACACCTGCGGCGATGCGCGAAAACTGCCATGGGATGGTAACACTTTTGACATGGTGATGCTGATGGGGGCTCTGTATCACCTGCAGGAAAGCGTTGACAGGATGCAATGCATTGAGGAGTGTCTTCGTGTTCTGAAACCCGGCGGCGTAGCTATTTTTACATATATATCGAGCTCAGCATCGCTGGTGGATGGATATAAATACCAGTTTATAAATGACCCGGTGTTTCAACGTATAGTGGAAACCGATCTGCTGACGGGAAACCATGAAAACCCTTGTAACACCCCAAATTATTTCACTACTGCTTTTTTCCATACCCCGTCATTAATTATGCAGGAGCTTCAGCAAACCGGGTTTCAGGATATCAGAATGTTCGCTGTAGAGGGGTTTGCCAGCATCATTGACACGGATGAGATAATGCAGGTAGAGGACAAAAAGGCCCTGTTGCTGAAGCATCTGCGCTTAACTGAGGAATTTCCTGAATTGCTGGGTATTTCGTCGCATCTTCTGGCTGTCGCAAGAAAAGCTTAAGTTCGTTAGAATTACCAATATTAATCACATTCACATCGAGGCTGCCGCATGGCGGCCTTTTTCATTTCAGACTCACGGGAATCATCCGCTACGTGCTTTGTTGATAAATCCAACCCGTGAAGCCTGACCCTTTAATCACATACAACGCCATCCGAAAAGTCGGAGGTAGAGCTATGACCAGAATGAGCACCATTTAAAACAGACTTTCATATGGAACAGGAACCACGCTAACTGGCTGCGGTGTATCAGCGAAGGCATATGCCGAAACAGCAAAAACAGCAAAAGAGGTGTCCTGGATGTTGGCCGACAGAATTGCAGGGTTAAGCCTGAGCGACTGGGCAATTATTGTCGGTATCGCATGCACTGTTATCACCTGTGCAGTGAACTGCTATTACAGGAAAAAGGAAAGGGAGGACCGGCTTAATGGCAATGTCACCAAAGCTGAAGAATAAACTGAGCGCAGCGGTTGTTGGTTTGATTCTTGCCGGGGCTTCCGCGCCCGTGATTCTCGATCAGTTTCTGGATGAGAAAGAGGGTAATAGTCTGATGGCGTATCGTGACGGTGGCGGACTCTGGACTATTTGCCGTGGCGCCACGATGGTTGATGGTAAGCCAATAGTTCAGGGCATGGAGCTGTCTGCTGAGAAATGCGCCCAGGTGAACGCCATAGAACGCGACAAGGCGCTGGCGTGGGTTGAGCGAAATATCAAAGCTCCGCTGACTGAGCCGCAGAAAACGGGTATTGCTTCTTTCTGACCATATAACATCGGCCCCGGAAATTGTTTTCCGTCTACGTTCTATAAGCGGATCAATACGGGCGACCGTAAGGAGCCTGTGAAGCTATCGGGAGATTCTCCGTCGTGAAAAAACCTGTGATCTGCCTGTTCCTGCTGACATTGCTGGTGGGCTGCTCAAATGGAAGCTTTTTTATCCCGCCACGGCGGGGTGAAGTTATTTCTGTGGACGCCGCCATATACCTGGACACAAATCCGCGTGGTCTGCCGGAAATGGTCTGTCAGTGTCGGGGCAATGTGGGTGACGTACACCACCACCATATTTGAACAGGTGGTTATGTGAAAATGACAACTGATGGATTGTCACGAATGGTGTATTAGAGTTAGAGTGAAATGGATCACATTATTGCGAATTGAAAATCACTTATTAAAAGATGATTCTATACCAATGGTG